>CAXBKT010000105.1:0-12927 GCA_963976155.1 uncultured Kordiimonadaceae bacterium
TATTACGGTTCAAACGTTTCATAATATCTGAGATCGAATAGACGTGGCTAACATTGTCCTGTGCCCGAGCCCATTTGGTAAACTCATCAAGCTTCGCCAAATACGCAGGGTCACTTACGCCGCCTTCACCCGGTGCTAGAACAGAAAACTCAATGGGGTAAAACCCAAAATAGTCATTCGAGTAGTCAGCGTCCCTACGGAACTCGATGCGCTGATCGAAATACTCGGTCCACTGGTCATTAAGTTCAATCTGCGGAATTGCCATCACAACTGCAATTGCTGCCGCACCAATTCCGTAAAAAAGCTTCTTATTGTTACGCACAACAAATGCTGCAAGCCTTGCATAAAAGCCTTTATCGCCTTGGCTTGGCTTTTCCTTCACGCGGAATGGCATAAAACTGATCATTGCTGGCAGGAAGGTGATAGACATCAACCATGCAGCAACAATACCCACTGCCGACATATTACCAAGGTGCCAAAATGGCGGGGCGTCCGAGAAGTTAAGCGCAAGGAAGCCGATCGCTGTTGTTAACGAAGTCACCATAACAGCAAGAAAGTTTACACGTACAGCCTCAATAATCGCTTCACGTTTCTCCATACCTGCTTGCATCGAATTCCTCATGGTCATGAGAATATGCACAGCATCTGCGATTGCTAGCGTCAAAATGATTGTTGGTGCAGAAAGCGAAATTGGTGTTAACGCAACACCACCAAAGCCCGCGACACCCATTGAGATCGCTGATGCGAAGAAAATCATAACTAGCGTTGTTAGTGTGCCAGAAACTGACCGAACCATTACCACCATCAGTAATAGCAAAATCAAATACATGGTCGGGATCATCGTTGTAACATCGCCAAAACCAGCTTCCTGGAAGGCGACGTTCAGCATAGAAACGCCAGTTATTTTAATCTCATGACCCGGGTATTTTTCTTTCATCGTATCGCGAAGTGCCCGCACTTCGCCAACGGTGATTGGTAATTCATCCATGGCAAGCTGTGGGTATTGCACAACAATGTTTACAGAAATCGCGCGACTATCTGCAGTTACCAACTGATTCCGTAGAAGTGGCTCGGCTAGTGCAATTTGCCTTTTTTCCTCTAGTTCAGCAGGAGATAGATTAGAAGCATCTTCAACCAAATTTTCAACAATCAGGTCATCTTCTTCAGCATAGGTATGCTGGAAGTTCGTAATTGAATCGACCCGTAAAGAGTGTGAAATTTGCCACGCAGCCTGGGTCATCTCTTCAACAAGGCTCAAAGTCTCATTGTTGAACACATCACCCGACGGAGGAACAATCGTGTAGAAGAAATTATCATTCTTCGTATAGGTATCCTGGAACTCCTCAAAAGCCTGTAGTTCAGGGTTAGATTCTGAGAAAAAATCCCGATAATTATTTGAGAATGATAAATGCTGGCCACCACTTGCTATTCCTACTGTCACCAATAGTGTCGCAAAAATAATCAGCCAGCGAAAATTTAGAACCGTATTTGCCAGTTTAACGGCAAATTCGTCCATCGCTGTCATAGTTTTTGGCATGTTTCACTCCTCGATGCCTTTAAATCACCGCTACTCAGTCACACCTATAACGAAAGATACGCGCAAATGGTTCATATCACCAGAAAAACTGATGACAATAAATCACAACCACTTGGATAGGCTTCCCTTTTTGTGCATCTGTATAACTGTCTTTTTTATCCTTGCGCCTATATGGGCACCCGCGGTAAATTATTGAAATTGATATTTAGAACAACGGAAATTCACACGATGAATATTGCAGGCTTAGATTTAAACCTACTTCTTGTTTTTGACACTGTCATGAACGAGCGCAACATTACACGCGCAGGTTTTAAAATTGGCATGTCCCAGCCTGCCGTTTCAAATGCCCTTAACAGGCTGCGCCATGCGCTTAAAGATGACCTGTTTTTGCGCGGGGCTGAAGGTATGCGCCCAACGGCTAGAGCCATCGAGCTTGCTACACCTATCCGTAGCGCCTTAATGGAAATAGAAAGCGCCTTAAATCCAACTGCCTTCCATCCCGCCACAGCCGAGCGAACTTTCACGCTAGCAACAACAGATTATGCGGCCCTCACATGGATGCCCTATATCGCAACTTACTTAAGTGAAGAGGCACGTGGCGTAAACTTGCATACAATTCCGATAGAAGGCCGGCTATATGAAAAACTAGACACACAGGAAGCCGACTTTGGTTTTACGGCCCTTGAGGCGATATCTATTCCTGATCGCTTCGGCAGCATGGCCCTAGGGCAAGAAGAGTTTATCTGTATGATGCGCCCAGACCACCCTTTGGCGAAATATGAAGAGATACCACTTGAGGAATATGCTGCAGCTCGTCATTTACTTGTAACTCCGCGAGGCGATGCACGAGGTTTTGTGGATGACGCTCTTGAAAAACAGGGCCTCAAGCGCCGCATCGTCATGACGCTCAATCAATTTGCAGCTGCTCCAATGGCCGTTTTGTCTAGCGATATGGTTCTGACTGCCCCAAGTAAAATCGCGGAGAAGTGTGTCCAGTTTTTTGACATCCACATTGTGAAAAGCCCCATTCAGGCACCCCCTGAAATTGGCGGCATGCTCATCTGGCATAACCGTCTCAGCAACCACCCCGCCCATAGCTGGTTTAGGGAGCAAATTGTTCGCGCATGCGAAGAAATGGAAGAGTTCGGCGTTCAGCATTTCAGAGAAAGCCTTAAAGGTGTTGATCAATTAGGCACTTAAACTTTCCATTTGCTCGGGTGAATCTTCAACGGTCACCGCGATCCCCAGCTCCTGAGCTAGGGTTTTCATCTCATAATCGGGCAAATCAGCTGACAGGACCCCCACGTCCAAGCTACGCCAAATAGTAATAAGCTTTTCCATCAGTTCCTTACCGTCAAAATGCTCGGATAATTTCCGCATCAATTTGTGTGGTACTTCCACATAACCGGTTTCAAGGCACCCAAAAGCTTCAGGCGCAATCACGACATCACCAAATCTATCAATCCAGACAGGGTGCCCAAGCGCTGCTAGTCGGTTAAGGGATTCCCAATGCAAACCGCCACGTTTTACCGGTGGCATGCCTTTAACACGAAAGCCTATATGCCCTGACAAAGCCTTATGCTTGTTCAACACTTCCGACAGACGATCAAAAAAACTTTCCTGAATTAGGGTAGATCTACAGAGTTCGTAAAAATCTGGCTTATCAAGTTGGTCTGCCGGGCGGCGCACTCTAACCCGGATTAAATCTTCAAGCTGGGCCATATCATGGGCAAGCGACAAATCCGGATGATCGGCCATGACGATAATTTCATCGGGCAATCTTATTTTGCCTTCCAAATTTACTTTTCCTTGCTGCAACTGCCCTAGTGAGACTGCTGCCACAGCATTGGAAATCAACCGGGTGCTTGTTTGATACTTATATTTTTTAAGGGCGTCCTCAATAAGCTTCCGGTTGTGGGCAATGCCATCAATAACACCAGATAATGTACCAAGCGCTGCCTCATCCTCTACTTCACCGAGAAACACGCCGCGCGAGTGACTAAGCGCGCGCTGCAAATCTTCCGATGATGCATCTCTGTCATCAATCTCAATATTCGCTGTTCTTGGTACAAACGTATCCGCTGGCAGCTTTAGTTTCTCAGCGACCTTAACAAGTTCCTGCTCAAAAGCGTTTTCATCAAAGTCCCCCTGAGTAATAAGGCCATAGCTCGCTTCATCTAACTTCCCTAAGGTGCCCCCTACCGCTTTTCTTTGCAGGCCTGCAACAACTTCAGTCCGCGCCATTTCTCTATCTGAAGTCGAAAGACCACTTTCTTCCCTAAGTGCGTCCACGCTTACCATCGTAAGGTCCACATCAGCATCAAAGGGGGAATGTAACAGTTCTTCCACGAAATTGAAAAAACTATACATGTCAGTTGGCGGATTATTCGCAGAGGACCCTTGCTCCGCATTACCAGGCTTGAAGAAGTTTAGTCGGCACTCACCGCTCCCCAGTTTCTCCATTTGCATATCGAAGTTAACATAACCGCCAGAGCGGACACGCAGCGGAACGCGTGGGAAAGTCACTCCGTCCAACAATAAATCCGTTCGCTCTAAAAGGCGATCTAAGCGCTCATGTGCATCAGCAGGAAAAAGGTACGTGAGTGGACGCCTGAAAACATCCACATCACGCCACCCCATGATGGCCTTAAAGCGTTCATCCGCCTTATCAATGAGACTGTCTTTCACCAAATATAGGCTAAATTCTGCTAAAGCCACCCGTCATACACCCAAGAAAAAATATTCTAGTAACAAAAGTATTATAATCTTTTTAAAACTCGGTAAAATATCCCCTCAAATTAGAGGAAATTTACATGTAATCATCCTGCCTACTGAGCCTTCTCCAGATCAACACGAATTTGGACCGCGATCTTTTCAACGGCTTCTTTAATTGATGCTTCATCAAGTGTTAGCACTTTACGGTCCTGCATCAGCAATTGTCCATCTACAATACTTGTAACCACATCACTTGAATTCGCAGCATAAACTAACTGGGACACTACATCATAAAGTGGGGTCAAACGTGCACTATCCAGTGAGACCTGAATCATATCGGCTCTTAATCCTACTTGAAGTGCGCCAGTTTCTCCCATGCCTACGGCAATTGCACCACCCCGTGTGGCCATCTTAAGAGCCACCGCAGCGGGCATTACGGTTGGATCAGAAGCAACACCTTTATGAATAAGGGCAGCAAGACGCATCTCTTCCCACATATCCAGGTCATTATTAGACGCAGCACCGTCAGTACCAAGTCCAACATGCACTCCAGCGTCTAACAGTGCAGGGATTGGTGCGACACCGGCACCTGTTTTCATATTAGATGTGGGGTTGTGAATGGCACCAACCTTGGATCCACTCAGCAATTCAATATCTCTTTCATCTGGCCAAACCACATGAGCAGCAATGGTCGTTTGCTCCAGCATGCCCATACCCGCAAGCAATTGCACAGATGTGGTATCGTATTTTTCAGCGATAGTATTGGTCTCTGCTTGGTCTTCTGCAACATGAATTGAAATTGGCACATCCAGTTCACGCGCGGTCTCGAAGGCAGCTCTTAAATGTTCCTCCGACACTGTATAAGGCGCGTGCGGTGCCAAAGCCGGCGTAATCCGGCTATGCTTCCCTTTCCAGCGCTTTACAAAGTCAACGCCTGCTGCGTAACTATCATCCCATCCATTAAACCCTGGACTCGGAAAATCAATCATAGGCGTACTGATTGTCGCCCTCAGACCACATTTATCAACAACCTTCGCAATAACATCAGGGTAGAAGTACATATCAACAAAACTTGTAGTGCCGCTTTGGATCATTTCGTAACAGGCCAGTGAAGTTCCTGCCTCGATCAAATCCTCATCAACATATCTACCCTCCATCGGAAAGATATAGTTCTGAAGCCACGTCATTAGATCAAGGTCATCAGCCATACCGCGAAACATCACCATGGCAGAATGTGTGTGACCATTCACAAAGCCCGGTATCAAAGCCTTACCCGCCCCATCGATGATCGTCTTTGCGTCATACTCAGCCAAGATATCGGCACGAGAACCTACGGCAATGATTTCACCGTTTTCAATTGCTACAGCACCATCTTTAATCAGTGGCTGTTTTTCATTCATTGTTACAACGTAGCTGCCACCAACAATCATGTCCGCTGTGTGTTTGCTCATTCGTCTCTGTTCCTCCGCATTGGCGACGCTCATGCCTACCGCTGAAACTGCTATTATTATCGCTGCAAATATCCGTTTCATAAATAACGACCTTAAGTATACCACAAAATTAGTGACGAAATTGATAGCAAGCTGAACTGGATAATCACATAGTTAATATTAAGGAACGGGAGTATTATGGCAATTAGCCCTATACTTCGAAGGCGAAATCTTTTGCCAGACGCGAAAAGCACGAACAAAAGCTGCCGCCTCGCTATACCCTAGCTTTTCCGCAATTTCGGCCACAGTATCAGCTGTTTCTTTAAGCAGAAATATAGCTTTATTCTGCCGCGCCTCGGCCAACAAGTCTCTAAATTTTAAACCTTCCAATGCCAACGCACGCTGTAAACTACGACGAGGTACATCAATGAGTGTCGCACAGTATGTCAGGTTAAGAGAACACAAAGCACCGACATCTCCTGTATCAAGGATATCATTTATAATGCTCGTCACTTTAGCCGCCATGGTATCTTGCTGACTGAGCTCTTTCTTTACGTGTTGCAACAACAATTCGTTGAGCGCCGAATTTGCATCGGGCATAGGCAGGTGTAATAGTTTTCGGTCCCACGCAACACCGTTGGCCTCCATTCCAAAAAAGACTGGTACGCCAAAATAATCTTCATACAAGGCATAGTTTGTGGGTTTACACATTTGTAACCATACCCTACTCGGCAGAACCCCTCCCGCCACAGATTTCGCGAGTGTCGAGAAAGGCAACAAAGATGCTACAGCCCGCTGATCAGCTATAGGGTGTTTTGCATCAAGTCGGTACTCCAGCTGAAGTTCGTTCTCATGCTCATGCAAACTAAAGTGCCCTGCCCCCACATAGTGAGCGTTCTCGGTAATAGCATAAAGTGTATCGCCCACAGTATCACAGGTAACAAGCAGGTGCCCAAGGCTCGCGTATGATGTATAGCGAATCGCAGCCCCAACTTTCAAACCAAGGGCCCCATCAGATAGCTGAGAGGCAGCCACCCAAAGCTTATCTGCATAGGCTGTATTTACACGGTCTGTTGCGCCTGTAGTAACAAGAGGTACAACTCCCGCGGCCGACCAGAGTTCTGACGCCGCAATATTGTAGTCCGTCCGCATCACTTCCAAAATAGTCATGAGATAACGAACTAAAACTCCATCCTGCATATTAAGCTATTTCCTATTGGCGCAAAATATCAATTTCTAGACGCCAACTGTCATTCCTTCTGAACCCAAAGTCAATTACAGTGAATGTGGGAAGTGGAGAAAAAAGATCGAGACAACAGACACCATCCAAGATGCGGTTGTAGCCTTAGACCCTGTAATTCAAGGTGTTCTAACCGCTGCGCTCGCTTTCATTATGCTTGCTGTCTCTTTAGGCATGCGTGTTACTGACTTCGACTTTGTCAAAAAACACCCAATGTCCATTCTTGTCGGCACAGTGGCTCAACTTATTGGGCTACCACTTCTGACGCTTGGACTAATAGTAGCAATCAACCCATCACCGGGGATTGCCCTAGGCATGTTAGTAGTTGCTTGTTGTCCCGGCGGTAATGTTTCAAATCTGCTAACACGCATTAGTAAAGGCGACGCAGCCTACTCCGTTTCTCTTACAATGATTTCCAGCATTTTCTCCGTTGCATTGCTACCTTTTGCAATCCTGTTCTGGACTGGCCTCCACGAGCCAACCGCGGCCTTGTTGCAGGAAATCAATATCGACCGACCTAAGTTTGTTATAGCGACCAGTATTACTTTACTAGCACCTCTAACGGTAGGGTTAGCCATCGCACACCACAAGCCTGACTTAGCGCAAAAACTGAGTGGCATTTTTATGCCAATGGCGATTAGTATACTAATTCTATTGATCATGGCTGGTGTCATCACAAACAAACACCTTATTCTTGATTACGGGACCGAAACGCTACCAATCGTTATCATGCATAATGCCTTAGCGTTCACTCTCGGTGGGTTAACGGGATATTTATTCCTAAAAGACACCGTAAAAACACGGGCATTAACTTTCGAGGTCGGCATTCAAAACACTGGCCTCGGCCTACTGATTGTTCTCTCACAGCTCGGCGGAATTGGCAGCGCAGCTATCATCGTCGGCAGCTGGAGTATTTGGCATTTGTTTGCAGGTATCATACTCGCAACAGTTTTTCGAACTTTACACAAATCAAAACGGCAGCCAGCTGCCGCTTCCATAAGGTAATGGAGTTTTCCCAATGAGTTATGATCTCATCATCAAAAACGGCACACTATACGATGGTAATGGCAGCATGCCTTACGAGGCTGACATTGCAGTACACGATGGAACCATCGTTGAAATTGGGGAAGACCTTGGAGAAGCAACAAAAACAATTGAAGCGGCAAGCGCAATAGTAACCCCCGGTTTCATTGACATTCATACTCACTATGACGGCCAAGTATCATGGGATACAGACTTTCAACCAAGTGTAAACCACGGTGTCACTACAGCGGTAATGGGGAGTTGCGGCGTAGGGTTTGCCCCAGTACTGGAAAGTGACCAAGACAAATTGGTACGTCTGATGGAAGGCGTTGAAGATATACCAGGCACAGCGCTCGCTGAAGGTCTTACATGGAACTGGGAAAGCTTCCCCGACTATATGGACGCGATCGACTTTCCTCACACAATTGATTTTGCTGCACAAGTGGTACATGACCCGCTACGTGTATTCGTAATGGGTGATCGAGCAGTTTGCGATGAACCTGCGACAGACGATGACATCAAGCGTATGCGGGAACTTACCCACGAAGCTCTTTTAGCCGGCGCCGTCGGTTTCTCTACTGGACGATCAGACGTGCACCGCAGCGCCGACGGAGAGTGGACACCCTCGTCTGAAGCAAGTGCAGGTGAATTGGCTGGTATCGCGGAAGCCTTCAAAGGGCTTGAACACGGTGTATTGCAAGCTGTGAATGATTTCGACTTGGAGCGCGACGACCCAGATGCCTTTGACCGCGAATTTGACCTCTTGGAGGAATTCGCAAGTGCTTCCGGTGGAAGACCCTTCTCATTATCGCTCATGCAGCGCGATTTTGCGCCAAAACAATGGCTCAGAATTATCGAGCGAGCAGAAAAAGCCAAGGAAAATGGTATAAACATGCGCATGCAGGTTGCCCCGCGTGGTATCGGCATCATCCTTGGGCTTCAATGTACTTTCCATCCTTTCATTGGTTTCCCTAGTTACAAGAAAATCAGCCAGCTTCCCCTCGAAGAACGCGTGAAAATCATGCGTGACCCACAGTTTAAAGCGCAACTATTGACAGAAAGTTCTGAAAAGCTCGCTGGCGACGGCACCGCAATCCCGCCACTAGCCGACCTATTGCTATCCCAAATTGCGTTTGTATCCTGCAAAATGTTCACGCTTGGAGAAAACCCTGATTATGAACAGCCCGTAGAAAATTCTGTTTACAAAATGGCCGAACGTGATGGTGTTAGTCCTCTGGAAAAAATCTACGACATACTACTGGAAAAAGATGGCCGCGAATTTCTCTATTTCCCGATATACAATTATACAGATATGAGTTACGCTGTAGTGCACCAAATGATGCAGCACCCTCAGGCGCTTATGGGTCTAACAGACGGCGGCGCACATGTTGGTACGATCTGTGATGCAAGCTTTCCAACTTACATGCTAAGTTATTGGGCGCGAGACCGGGTTCAAGGGCCTCAAATGGAACTACCCCGTGTCATCCAAATGCTGACCGCGGATGTTGCAGATTATGTTGGTTTCCATGACCGCGGCCGTCTACAGGTTGGTATGAAAGCCAATATAAATGTCATCGACCACAAAGATCTCCGTCTTTACCCTCCCCGCATGGTGAAGGACTTACCTGCAGGCGGCCAGCGCCTTTTACAAGATGCAAGTGGCTATATCGCCACCATCGTGGACGGTATAGTTGTTGTCGAAAATGATCAATTGACCGGCGCTCTACCTGGCCGTCTGATCAGACTTGGACAAAAAGCCGCATAACCCGTTAAGAGTACAGGACCTAGTGTGTTTGACATTTTTTCCAACCTCGAAGCCATGCATATTATTGGCATGTTGGCCGCCGTATTTATCGCCGCAATGCTACGAGCCTTTACTGGCTTTGGCTTTGCGCTCGCGGCGCTTCCTGTGCTGAGTATGTTCCTTGCGCCCAGCACAAGTGTTAGTATTATCGCCACACTCACTCTGCTGATATCTCTCCCAACACTAAAGTCTTATTGGGGTGTAGTACCGTTCCCACCTATAGCAGGTATGCTTGCCTTGTCTGCTATGGGCACTTTAGGTGGTGTCTATATTTTGCTACTTATTTCACCAGACATATTCCGACTTTCTATCGGTATCACGGTTATGATTGCCTGTGCTCTACTTTCTCGTTTCAGGCCAAAGGAACGTAAAATTGGCGGTCCGCTCGCTTGGTTAGTTGGCCTTAGTTCAGGCATAATGAACGGTGCCATAGCAATCCCTGGCCCTCCAGTAATTGTCTATGCGATGGCTGTATTTCCTGAGCCAGCCAAAAGTCGGGCTTTTCTAATGCTCTTCTTCCTATTTTCTGCAATTTTTGCCGTAAGTGGCTTTGCATGGGAAGGCATTATCGGATGGCAAGAAATAGGGCTAATCGCGCTTGCGCTACCTTCAATGCTGGCTGGAGACAAACTGGGCTTCTGGCTGTTTCATAAACACGGTACTAACACCTACCGTAAAATCGCTATAATAGCTCTGTTTGCAATAGGTGCCAGCGTAACCATAAACGTTATTATCTAAGTTCAAGCTGTGTCTGTTTCATGACTTAACAGTTACCCTCATGCATGTGCCCGCTCGTACCCAACAAAAGAACTTATTCTAATTACTCAGGACGTATGGCTCATCCCGTTTGACAAAGCCTATAATCTTACTTTTATCAACTAAGCCGATCCGGCCACTATCTAAACTACCGGGGTGCCCGAGCAGCAGATACCCATCAAGTGGGCGACCTTGCAACTTTCTAAGTCTCGTTTTGTAGGCTCCCATCAAAATATATGGTCGCTTAAAAGGGTTCATTGCTTGAACACCATTGATAGTAAAACTACCATTTCTTGCTACCTTGATGATATCGCCAGGCAAACCCCACAACTGTTTGACCACTGCATTTGGTGTTTGCTCATTTGTGAAAAGCAGATAATCATAACGCTCAAAAGCGCCACAAGCAGGTGTGTAAACTGTGATTTTCTGGCCGTGGAACAATACCCCCTGCATTGAATCGCCAGCGATAGTTGTCTCAATGGTTTCACAAGTTTCCGTACCAAGAACCATGGAAATCCAGAATAGAGAGCCGATAATCGACATATAGAATTCATTCTTCGGTTATTAAAAGCATACCAGCTATAGTAGCCTCTATTGCAGTTCACAGCCAAAGATTTTAGGTTGCACTAGAATCTAAACCTCAAATTCTTGTAGGACACCACAGTGATGCGTCTATTAAATGCCCTTATTCTATGTGGCTCTCTTTTTTGGGGTAGCACATCAGCTTCAATAGCTTTTCAGGGAAAGACGAACAACAACCTTGACGTCCGCATTGGTATGCCAACACCGAAAAACCTTTTGGACATGAAAGACCATTCTGTTGATCTTTGGATCAAATCAAGACAATCCAATATTCAGGTTTTCCGCTATGTAAACGAAGTTGCAGAACTACGGGCCTATCTTTTTGTCTGCAAACGCCATGATCTGAACCTCAAAATGAGCCGGCTGGCACAACTTGCGAGCCGCTACTTGCAAGCTGTCGTCCCCGCACAATACGACGAGCCCGAGCTTCAGTTATTGGAGACATTCACAAAACCCGAACAACAAGCTTTTCTTGAAGACATGGCAGAAGATATCTATGCCTTTGAATTTGGCATGCGCGTCGCCATGCAGGACCAAAGAATTAGCGATAGCGGGAAAACGAAAAAATCATTCTGCGATACTATAGAAAACGAATATTTCCGCGCTTATGTAGCACTTCTTGCCACAGCAAACCGCGAGCTTGCTGAAGAATAAAACTAATGCCGCCACCGTTAAGCCTTTTTGATACTCTATAAGCTTACCACCTGCGACAATTCTGCTATTTGACTTAAAGCAACGACACCCGCAAAAGGCCCTTGTTACTTATACGCACCATTTAAATATGGTAAATAAACACCATATAGCGATACCTGAAAATAGTGCTGAATGTTTGTACTAACGGAGAAATCGATGACGACACCTGAACAAACCGAAGACTTCCCGCTGCGGGAAGCACGGCGCATTGTGAAGGAATTGCACAATCCAAATCCAATGATTTACTGGGCGGATTTTCTTATTTCTAACAGCCTAGGTTGGGCTGCCGTTTGGTATGCAACTATCTCAGACTATCTTAGCGCACCACAACTTGTAGCAATTACCGTAGCTACAGTCGCACTATATCGTGCCGTGCTTTTCATTCATGAGCTGTCACACTTGAAATACGGTACTTTTCAAGTGTTCCGTTTCATTTGGAACGCTACTTGCGGCCTACCTTTGATGGTGCCGTCATTCACCTATGCTGGCGTTCATATTGACCACCACAAACCACAAATTTATGGCACAAAAGAAGATGGCGAGTATCTACCCATCGGCATTGAAAGCCCGTGGAAGCTCCCCCTCTACATTCTCGCAGGCCTTTTTGTTGGGCCAGTTTTTGCTTTTCGCTTCATTGTGTTGACACCAGTTTCGTACATTCATCCGAAGCTACGAGCAGTTATATGGCGGTATGCTTCATCGCTGACGGTTGACCTCACATACGCTCGCCCGGAAAGTACAAAACGCAATGATCGCACGTGGTTTTGGCAAGAATGGGGAACCTTCCTTTACGGTGCAGCTGCTGTTGGCGCAGCCTACTTCGGCTATCTTTCCTTAGAGTTTTTTGCCGTTTGGTATGCGGTTGTGGTTCTTATTTTTGTACTAAACGGGGTCCGTACCCTTGTTGCGCATGCATACAAAAACCCCGGTGATAACCGGATGAGCCGCACACAGGAGTTTTATGATTCCATCGATGTGCCCGGCAAACCTTATATTACAACGCTTTGGGCACCGGTCGGCTTACGCTTCCATGCAACACACCATTTATTCCCGTCCATGCCTTACCATAACCTCGGGAAAGCACGCCGAAAACTCATTGCTGAGCTGGCAGACAATGAGCCTTACCTTCGGTCAACACGTAAAAACC
>CAXBKT010000106.1:0-12865 GCA_963976155.1 uncultured Kordiimonadaceae bacterium
CACCTACTCGGCGCGACCGTGCTGCATCAAAAACAGAACCAGCTGGCACTTCTGCGTTGCTGTAATCCGGCGACAACAAGTTAAAGCTTGTTGGAAGCCCGTAAAGATAAGCAGCATTACTGAGTGTCTCAACATCCTGATAGTTTACTCCGGCCAGAATTTCATGAGTAAAGGGCCCTGTTTCAAACATTGCTCGTAACCGAGCATCTACTGCAAACTGCTCTGAACTTGCGGGTGCATCATACCAGCTTCTGGAAACAGCCGTTCCATTAGGCAATGTCCTAGAGTTTCCGTCTCCGAGGAAAGCCACCCAGGTTTGTTTATAGTCGGCGTCATTGTCGCGGTAACGTGCAGTAGCTTCAAAGGTAAACACATCACTTATCACCTGCTCAACAAATACCGTGGCTGAGATAGATTCAGTGTCATATGTATTGAAATCTGGCTGCCCAACATAAAGAGAGGCATCAACTTCTCTACCGCTGGCACCAGCGCATACATTAGCTTCTGATATCTGTACCTTGTCGCTACCACACCCAGTGACAGAAAGAGGCAAAAATTGATGTGCGGTATCGCTTGACCGGTCAGTATAATTAACAAGGGCCGTTATCGTTGTTTGATCATTTTGAAACGTAAGTGACGGCGCAAGCACAAGAGCGTTATCATCAACATGATCAATCTGCGTGCCACTGTCGCGGTAAAGCGCCACTAGGCGGCCCGTTAGATTACCGTTACCAGAAAGATCAAAACCGAAATCAGCAGCAATTTGTTTTCTACCGTGCGTACCGTAATCCACTACGATTTCACGGCCAAGATTTTCACGACCAGCTCGCTTACTGACAGTATTTAATATGCCGCCAGGTGATCCCTGCCCGTAAAGGACTGAAGCGGGCCCTTTCAGGACTTCAACCTGCTCAAGTGCATATATATCCGAGCGCGTGTTATTGTAGTTGCCGAACAATACTTGCACGTTATCGAGATATTCCGGCACATCTAGCCCTCTTACCCTCGGAAAGTCTCCACGAGTTGAAAAGCCAAAAGTATCCCCAACAACACCTGCAGTATAATTGAGGGTGTCATCAAGAGTAAGTGAGCCACGCTCAAGGAACTCGGCTGCATCAATTACCGTAACTGACCGTGCAGTCTCCAGAATTGGGATAGATGATTTCGTGGCACCAAAATTAGATACCTGTCCTGTAACAACTATTTCTTCCACCACACCCTCATCACTTTCAACATCTGCTCCCAAAGCAGACCCAGAAAACCCGACAAGCGAAACTAAGATTGCGGTACCGTTGAGATACACCTTCATTGAACCATCCAAAAAAAATTAACAAAATGCGCGCCTGATCATCTAATCAAGACAGTCAGTTAATATTGATAACGATTCTCATTGTCAATTATTTAATCCCCGATAACATTAGGTACCGCATTTATAGTAGTCGAAAATGAAACAACAAAAAAACCGGCCCCAACATAAAGTTTGAGCCGGCATCTATTATTAACTTAGGAGTTCAACAATAAACTTACATTTCACTGTTGTTAACGGTTGAGGCATTCTTCAAACATCGCAGAATCCACATTACCGCCACTTAGAACGATAGCGATGGTTTTGCCTTTGCAATCTAATTTACCGGCAAGTACGGCGGCCAGCCCTGCAGAGCCACCAGGTTCAACAACAAGCTTCAACTTTTCCCAAGCATATTTTACTGCCATGCGTGCCTCATCGTCAGAAATCGTGAGCACCTGATCAACATACTTTCGCATGATTGGGAAAGTCAGATCGCCAGGATAAGCCGTCAACAGTGCGTCACAGATAGATTTTTTTGTCGGGTCGATCCTCTCTTGCTTGCCCGAGGCAAATGACCGCGCTGTATCATCAAAATCCTCTGGCTCCACAGCATAGAATTTTACCGCCGGTTTCTGCGTACGTACTGCCATTGAAGTACCTGCACACAAGCCGCCTCCGCCACACGGCACAAAAACAGCATCAAGTTCAACACCCAATGCATCAGCTTGCGTTACTAGCTCAAGGCCAGTTGTACCCTGCCCTGCAATAATATGAGGATCATCATACGACGGCACCAAAGTCGCCCCAGTCTCTCGAGACATTCTATAGCCGATTTCTTCCCGGTTTTCACTATACCTGTCATAGAAGTGAATAGTTGCACCGTAACCTCGGGTATTATCCACCTTAATTTTAGGCGAATCTTTTGGCATAATAATCGTAGCATCAATACCAAGAATTCCTGCCGCAGCAGCTACACCTTGCGCGTGGTTACCGGATGACCACGCCACCACACCCTTTTTCTTCTCTTCATCACTCAGTTGAGACAAGCGATTATACGCACCTCGGAATTTAAAGGCGCCCACACGCTGCAATGTTTCAGCCTTCAAAAGAACCCGCCCGCCAACTTGTTCATTTAACAGCGTATTCTCAAGCAGGGGCGTTTCAACAGCTAGGCCTTTAATACGTCCAGCAGCAGCAGTAATATCATCAAAAGAAACAGCAAATTCCATAGCGGGGTCCAACCTATAAACAAGCATCATCAAAGTATGGTGCCTGTTCTACCCCGCCCTTTACCGTTGGTAAAGTAACGAAAATATATCAGCCTGATTGATAAAATTCAAAAGCACCTAGCTCCTCGAAACACGCCTCAAGAACATTCAGCCCCTCTTCCAATTGGTCGAAAGGAATAGTTAATGGCGTTAGAACACGGATTACATTGCCTCGTGTACCGCAAGAAAGAAGCAGCAATCCCTTTTCAGCAGCTTTTGCCACCATCTGTTTTGCGAGCGCAGCATTTGGCTTTGCCATGTCACCGTCTTTAACAAGCTCAATCGCGATCATTGCGCCAAGGTTACGCACCTCCCCAAACACACCAAGGTCTTTGCGGCGTGCCATTTCTTCAAGTCGCTTGGTTGTGCGCTCACCAATCTCTATTGACCGCTCACAAAGCCCCTCATTCTCGATAATATCAATAGCTGCAAGCGCTGCTGCACAGCCGATGGGCGACCCACCATATGTACCGCCAAGTCCTCCGGGTTCTGCCGCATCCATGATATCAGCCTTACCTGTAACAGCAGAAATTGGATAGCCACCCGCAATACCTTTTGCCATTGTCATTATATCAGGCTCAACACCAGAGTATTCAGATGCAAACATACGGCCGGTACGCGCAAATCCCGTTTGAACTTCGTCTGCAATGAGCAATATTCCATACTCATCGCAAAGCGTGCGTAAACCTTGCATTAACGCTGGCGGCGCAACATTAAAGCCACCCTCCCCTTGAACGGGCTCAATAATAATGGCAGCAACACGCGAAGGCTCAATATCTTGCGTGAAATGAGTGCGCAAATCTTCCAACGCATCTTGAACAGAAAACCCGAGATGCTTATTCGGAAACTGTGCATGAAACACTTCACTAGGGAAAGGCCCAAAACCAGCCTTGTAGGGCACCACTTTACCCGTCAGGGCCATAGCCATCATTGTCCGCCCATGAAACCCGCCGCCAAACGCTATAATGCCTGATCGACTAGTATAGGCACGTGCAATTTTTACTGCATTCTCAACCGCCTCAGCACCAGTTGATGCAAACATCGTTTTCTTCAGCGTCTTCCCCGGCACCAGCGCATTTAGCCGCTCAGCTAGTTCCACATAGAGACTGTAAGGTGCCACGTGAAAACAAGTATGTGAAAACTTAGCAATTTGCGCCTCGACAGCAGCCTTTATTTTCGGGTGACTGTGCCCAGTATTCACAACAGCAATACCTGACGCAAAGTCCAAATACCTACGGCCTTCCACATCCCACACTTCGGCATTGGCAGCGCGTTCCGCATACACCTGTGTAATATTCGCCACCCCCTTCGGAATGGCTTTTTTCCGTCGCGCATGGAGCGCTGCATTTGTTGTTTTCTGTAACATTGCTTCAACCACCTGAATTTACAAAACTACAGCTAAACTAAAGCAAACACTCGGCTTCCACTTTGCCGTCCAGGCCAAAAAAGGCGCCACTTACCAATGCACGTGACGCCAAGCCTATTGTTCATCATTTATCCTTGGCCCCAAGATTAAGCTATTTTACAGCTATAACATCAGTTGTTGACGCTTTTTCACCCCGACGGAGAATTACATCATGGTGAATAGCGTGGAATGCAGGAATAAGCATCAGCACCACGAAGATAGACACCACGGTACCAAAACTAAGCGCGATCGCAAGCGGCACCAAAAAGAGTGCCTGCACTGACGTTTCAAACAGCATGGGAAGCAAGCCGACCGTTGTTGTGATGGCTGTTAAAACAATTGGTCTGAATCGACTGATGGTACCAGTTACAAGAGCCTCTCGGTAATCTACCCCCCGTGCGATCAGATCATTCATCCTAGTCGTTAATACAAGCGAACCATTCACAACCATACCTGCGAGTGCAATCACCCCGAACATGCTGTTAGCAGTCAAACTATAGCCCAGTATGATATGCCCAAAAACAGCTGCTGCTACACAGTAGGGAATGGTCATAATGACAATAAACCCCTGTACATAACTGCGGAACAGAGATGCCATCAACGCAAACACCACAGCACTTACAATGCCCATACCTGAACCGATCACACTCATTGGTGAATTACCGCTACGACGACTAAAACCTTCCCTTATGTCAGCTTGCAAACCGGGATATTTAGCTTTGAGCGCAGGTAGAATTATTTCCCTCAAATCACGTTTTAGTTGGCTTTCGCTACCTGTAGCAGGGTCCATTTCGCCGCCAACATAAATATTCCGCCGACCATCTTCACGCTGGATATCCTTAAAAGTGCGGGAGTATTCAATATCCGCAGCCTGAGAGAGCGGTAACTCCACCCCTGACGGGGAGCGTACAACGAAATTATCAAGGTCATTAAGCGAATTACGTTCCTCTAGCGGCAGGCGCACCCATACCTTAACCTGATTACTATCCCTGAGCATCCGCAACGCTTCCGCTCCGAAAAAGGCGGCCCGCAGCTGACGGCCAAGATCATTCTCGGTAAACCCAAGAGATTTAGCCTCATCGGTCAGAGTATAACGAAGTTGCCGTTTGCCCTGCGCTAACCCGTCAGTTACATCCACCATCCCATTATAGGTTTTAAAAGTAGCCGCAAGTTCCTGCGCGGCAGCCTCAATGACGGCATTCAAATTGTGACTTAAACCGACTGATAAACCACGGCTTCCTGGACCCGCCAAATATTCGAAAACCAACGCACGTGCTTCTGGTACCTCGCCAATTTTGTCACGCCACAGCCGGATAAACTCATCTTGGTTAAAGTCACGTTCCTGATCACTTACCAACATGAAAGTTACTTCAGAAAAGGTAGGGTCCCAGCGGCCAGCATTTATAGTGTAATTCTCAACGTCTTCCATGGACCCAAGTTCATTAATTGCCTCAATGCCTGCGGTTTCAATCTTTCGGGAAAGCGCGATGGTATCGCTAATCGATGCATCAGCTGGCATTGATAACTCAGCGTCAACTCTGTCCGAAGGTATTTGCGGGTTCCAACGGAAATCAATTCGGTTAGACATAAACCAAGCAGAAATAACCATCAGTACACCAGTGAACAGAACAAGTGTCACATAACGGTATTTGAGTACCCAAAGTAACGCCCGCCTGAACTGCACATCCCGAAATCTATCAAGGCCATCGGCTAAACGTTGGCGGAATAAAACACCGCGTTGCAATGGCAGGAGAAAAGCAGGCCATGTTCGTTTTTTCTCCTTCGCATTAAGGTGAGCAGGTAATATCAGCAGCGCCTCAACTAGAGACACGGCAAACACAACTACAGAAACAATCGGTAAAGAGCGCATGAATTGCCCCATTTCACCCGGTAACGTCATAAGCGGGATAAAGGCAATCATATTAGTCGCCACAGCAAACACCACTGGCAACACCATGTCGTTAGCACCTTCAACAACAGCATCACGCACGGATAAACCTTGTTGTCGTTTTGCATGAATATTCTCGCCAACAATGATGGCATCGTCTACCACAATACCAAGTGTCATGATGAAAGCGAACATTGAAATCATATTGATCGACACATCCAGATAGGACAGCACAGAGAACGAACCAATAAAGACAACAGGAATGGAAACAGCTACCCAGAACGCAAGGCGGGGGTTAAGAAACAGTCCAAGCGTTAGCACAACAAGCAACAGGCCCATCGCGCCATTATCCAAAAGCATTCCCATGCGCTCACCGAAACGCTTTGAACGATCATTAGTAACATCTAACTTAATCGTACCTGGTAGGGTTGGCCGTAATTCGTCGGCATATGCCTTGACCCGGTCCGCTAGCTCGATTGGCCGTCCGCCTTGCGCCTGATAGATACTGACCCTCATGCCCTTTCTACCATTGTAGGTAAACAGAGAGGTACTTTCTTCAAAGTCATCACGAATGAACGCAACATCTTTAAGTTTTACCTGCGAGCCATCTTCGGCTGTTTTAAGCGGAACACTTTCAAATTCGAGACCACGCTCACGGCGGCCTTCAGTCCGTAACATATATTGCCCGTCAGCCGTTTCCACATCCCCGCTGGGTACATCCTTTGACGCACTACGCACACGCTGTGCGACCTCCGGCAATGTAAGACCAAGTGATCTAAGAACCTGTTGAGGAATTTCAATGCTAATTTCAGGATCTCGCGCGCCGCGGATGCTCACTTGTGAAACACCGTCCATAATTATCAGATCATTTCTAATCTGATTGGCCAATTCAAACATCGCGCCGTCGGATATATCGCCAGATATCCCAAGTGACATAACGTAGCGCGAGTGTGTCGCAAGTTGAACTCTTGGAGGCTCCGCATCTGTAGGAAACGAGGTAATACCGTCCACCGCCGTGCGAATATTTTGGAAAACCCGATCAGGATTTGCCCCATCATCAAGAGCAGCTGTCACACGAGCAGAGCCTTCACTAGCCGTGGAAGTAATACGGTTAATACCGTCAACAGACTGCAAGCTCGCCTCTATTGCGAGAACGATTCCTTCTTCGACCTCTTCAGGACTTGCCCCAGGATAAGACATAGAAATGCCAACCTCATTATGCATAAAGTTGGGGAAAATCTCTTGCCTGATATTCAGCAGCGCAACTGTCCCACCAATGATCATTAACAACATCAGCAAGTTGGCCGCGATATGGTTTTGCGCCATCCAACTCACAGGATTGAATTTGCTATAGGTCTTGTTTGCCATTGCTCTATTCCTGTCCATACGGTGCGATTAACGGCCCGCAGTTGCTTTAACTGTTGAAAGGCTTTTTTCTGAAGCCTTCTCTACTAAGGCTTCAGTGGGATAACGCGTCCGCACTTCGGTTCCTGGCGCGACCCCGGAGACCCGGCTAACAACAAGGCTATCCTTGCCTTCAAGGTTTGGTATGATAATCAAGCTCTCAGGTAATTCCCAAAGCACTGTAGTACTGCGTTGCTGGAGACGCTGTTCGCCGTCCACAACATACACAAGCGAATTATCAAGAAGCGCACTACGCGGAATAGCAAAAGCTCCTTCAATCCTACCCGCATCAATAAGGGCTTCAACATGGCTACCAATTAATAGCGAAGGCTGGCCAGAAGTTGATGAAACATATCTGGCATTGCTGACCTCAACAATTGCGCCACCCATTCGAGTAGACGCAACAAGATTTGCCCTAAGCCCTACAACTTCGCCGCTGTAGATAAATCCATTGGACTTAATTGTAACTGAAGAACCCTCAGCCCCGGCTGTTTTAGCCTGCAATCGCGCCAAATGCTTTTGCTGCACCCGGAGTTCCACCCAAAACTTGTCAGCTCTGGCAAAAGTCCCTGCGGCTGAGCCTGCAGAAGCAACGCCGCCAACTGCTGCTGATGTATTTAACACAAGCGCATCATAAGGGAGTTTCAGACTGGTACGTTCAAGAGCTAACCGCGCCCGTTCGTAGGCATTTTGTGCAATCGCTTCTTCCGCCTCAAATTGTTTGAGCTGCGGTTCCCGGAGTGCCAAAGCTTTTGACGTAGCATCAAAACTAAAATCATCTCCAAGAAGGGCATATTCCTCCTGCGCTATCTGCTGCTGGCCTTTTTCAAGGGCAACTGAAGCTTGTGCACGCGCAAGATTTGCCGCAGCCTCGTTAAGCGCTATTTCGTAGTCAGCTGTTTCTATTTGTAGAATGGTCTCACCAACAGGGATAAGAGCACCTGGTGTAAAGTTCTTGTGTACTGCTTCAATACGACCTCCAACCTGCGGCTTCAGCTCGACTTCTTGCCCTGCAGCCCCAACAAGACCCTGTGCTTCAACCACAATATCATGACTAGATATTTCCAAATCCATTATTTCTACAAGCGGTGCCACATATACTGTCTTTTTTCGCTTACTTTCTGGAGCTGACGCAATAAGGACGTATGAGACAATAGCAAAGCCTGCAGCAAGCATAGCTGGCAGCAACAAACGTGTTTTAATCCATTTCTGAACCATGATTATTTCCTAAATTCCTGTCGCTGTTGTTTCAGCATTAGCACTTAAGAGCACCGTCTCAGCTGTCGTGGTTGTGCCAATTTCACCGCCCATTGCCGTGTGAAGCCTTACCCGGGCCCGCATAAGGCTTGCCCTTAAACTCAGAAGCGATCTTTCTTGCTGTTCAATGGTCCGCTTCGCGGATAAGACCGGCAAATAATCGCTGGCGCCTAACCTATAGCGCCGTTCTGCAGCACTATGTAGTTTGCGGGCATTATCAAGCCGAGCAACAGCAAGGTCATATTCCACAGCTCTACGCTTTTTTTCTGCTAATAATCCGTCAACTTCAACGACTGCACTCAGCCATGCCTGAATATAGACAGCACCTCTTTCAGCAAGTGCAGCACGTTCAGCTCGTATAGCTGCCTTCTTAGCACCACCATCGAATAAAGTGAAAACCGCTGATAACGTGCCTGAGATAACTGATGACATGTCACCGGAAGCCAACGTCGCAACTGCAGAACTTGAAAACTCAAAAGAAGGCAATCGATTCCGAATTGCTGCCGCTAACCGGCTATCCGCAGCGTCGAGGCCTGCTTTGAGTGCCCGCATATCTGGGCGGCTATTTAAAAGTCCGTAAGGGGAGACATAAACCTGAGTATCCGGAATTGCAGGTAACTCTTTAAAACTTTCCATCTCTACACTACCGGGCATTTTTCCTGCGAGTAATGAGAGCGCATCTAGTGCGTTCCGTCGTCCCACTTGAAGCGCAGGCGCTTCTTGCTTGAGTGAAGCAACAAGGTCTTTCTGCTGCAAGACATCAACAATATTAGCTCGCCCCTTCGTGTAACGCAGCTTAGTTAACTTTTCAGAGGTTCGATTGGTTTCAAGTTGACGTGCGTTTAGTATCTGCAACTGACTTTGCTCAGCCGCATCAATTGCAGATACTAGAACATCACGCATAACACCGAGACGTGTATCTTCAAGGTCCGCTGTCGTTTGGAGCACTAAATATCCTGCTGCTTCACTAGCAGCCGAGCGCTGACCAAACACATCGATAGGAATGCGTAAATCAACCGATCCTTTTGTTACTTGTCTTGTGCTGGCCGCGGAAGTTGTGTCCTCATTGCCGTTACGGCTACGGCTAGTACGCGCCCCAATATCCACCTGCGGCATAAACCCGGCGTCAAGGTTATCTTTATTGGCAATTGCCTCGCTTTGTCGTGACTGGGCTATTTTAATCGCCGGGTTATGCTTAAGCGCTGTTAAGAGATGTAGTTTAGTTTCGGGCGGTACATCTAGTACAACTGGTGTCTCAACAATATAATTGCCATTGCCCTTAGCTGGGTAAGTAACTTCCGTACCCTGCCTATCATTCGTCACCGATGTAGGCACTTCCCATGGCTTACTGTCGCCCCCACTACTGGCGCAAGCGCTTAGGGTGTAGAGAGATGCAAAGAGTAATAGTCTTTGTTTTGGTCGACTTTTTATCAGACGTTTTTTCACGCTGTACCTTCATCCATCATTTACTGGGCAATCTATCTTTTTGGCTCCAACAGATTAGCCCCCAAACCTGCTAACTCGACGCTAACTATACAAAAAGATACGATGAAAAAATTGTCACCCGCCGCACTATTTTGTATCCAATTGTATCCAAAAAGCTTTTTGATACATATTGTTACAAAATAACAGAAAACGAAGAAGACAGCGGCCATTCGTGCCCTTTATAACAAGGGGACAACAACAACTGAACGGCTCATGACAAACGAACAAGCTCATATACTTATCGTCGATGATGAGAAGGACATTAGAGATCCCCTTGCCAAGTATATTGGTAAACATGGGTATCGTCTAAGTGTCGCTGCTGGCGGTAAAGAAATGGACCAGATACTTGCTACTGCCAGTATTGATCTCATTGTTCTTGATATTATGATGCCAGGCGAAGACGGCCTTAATATCTGTCGCCGACTTCAAGAAAAACATATCCCAATTATTCTGCTGACCGCATTGACGGAGGATACAGACCGAATTGTTGGACTTGAAATCGGTGCTGATGACTATGTTAGCAAACCTTTTAATCCACGCGAACTGCTCGCCCGTATTAAATCAGTGCTTCGACGTAGTCAGATGCTGCCGAAAAAAAGCCAACAAGCTAAAGGATTAGTGCAGTTCTGCAAATGGCGTTTTGATTTTTCACAAAAGGAAATACTGGGCCCAGACAATATTGCGGTCAGACTAAGTTCCGGTGAGCATATGTTGCTGAGCTCCCTCATTGAGCACGCGGGCGCCACACTCAGCCGCGACCAGCTACTCGATTTAACACGCGGGCGGGAAGCCCAACTGTTTGATCGTAGTATTGATAACCAAATCAGCCGTTTGCGGCGCAAACTAGAAAAAGACCCCAAGAATCCACAAATCATCCAAACTCACTGGGGAGGTGGGTACTTGTTCGCGGCGGAATTGGAATGGGTATGAAAAAACTACTTCTAAGCTTCATCCCCAAAAGCGTATCGGGTCAGATGATCACCATTTTGGCTGTATCATTCTCAATATTATTGGCTGTGTTCATCACCGACGAACTATTTGATAATAATAATGAATTGATCGAATGGGCAGAAAGCCGGCGTACGCTTGGCCGTCTAAAAGCCATGAAACCAATCTTGGATAATTTGCCCTCTGAACAACGCCAGTCTTTGTTTGAGTTGGCGTCATCCTGCCTCAGTGGTCATGCTGTTACCAAAGAACCTTTTGTTACTGGTGGACATACCGATGAAACCCACCGACTGCAGCTTCGTATAGCGGACCTACTGAAGACCGATGAAAGCAAAGTACTGGTTGGTCATGCAACCATCAAAAAAGAGGACTTTGAGTTTGGGCGCTGTCGTAAACCTGAAACAGAGTTACCCTCAGAAGGTATTGTCATCAGTGTACAGTTAAATAACGACGAATGGTTCCACAAAGAGGTCCACCGCCACTGGCATTCTTGGTATGTGCTAGAGTGGGTTTTACGCACCAGCGCATTATTTTTCTTCATTGGAGCGGCGGCAATTTTTCTTATTCGCCGACTGATCCGGCCGCTTGACCAGTTAACCGCAGCTGCACAAACCTTTGGACGGGGCCTTCATGTATCCAAGCTCGAAGAAAAGGGTCCTTCTGATATTCGGCGTGCGATCGCCGCCTTTAATGCCATGCAACAGCAGGTTACAGATGAGGTTAAAAAACGCACAGACACACTCGCTGCAATCAGCCATGATGTACGTACGCCGCTTACAGCGCTACGGATCAAAGCTGAGCTTATCGACGACACAGAGGCTCGGCAGGACCTAATTACTAGCATTGACCGCATGGAAAAAATCACAGTTTCTGCTCTTGAGTTTCTCAAAGGAGAAAGCCGCGGAGAACCGTTACGAGAAATTGACCTGAGCGCTCTCCTTGAAAGTGAATGCAATGACTTTGAAGAAATGGGCCATAGCGCAAAATTTTTTGGAGCAAGCGGTATCCTGCACTACTGTAGACCCGAGGCGCTTGCACGTGCCGTGCGCAATCTTATTGAAAATGCCATCAAATACGGCGGCAGTGCCGATGTACGGGTTGAAAAAAACAATGAGTATAACGAAGAGAATATTGTGATTAAAGTCTCAGATCACGGCCCCGGCATCCCGCTTGACAAGCTAGCACTCGCCGTTGAACCGTTTGAACGACTATCCAAGGCGAGAGAAAACAATAAGGGCGGCTTTGGGTTAGGCCTATCTGTTGCCAAAGCAATAGCGGAAGGTCATGACGGCCAGCTAATTCTTGAAGCGAACCAACCTTCTGGGCTTATCGCAACCATACAACTACCGACAAAAACCTGAACCGACCTAATTGTCTTTTTTGGTAGAAAGCACGATGGCTGTTGTTGTTTTGCCAACACCCTCAAGAGCATTAATATCATCAAGTGTTTTGTCAATCTCATCCACCGTAGGGGCATTCACAATAGCGATAATATCATGTGGCCCACTTACAACATAAAGTGACTTGATCGTTGACATTGTTTTCATAGAACGGATGATCTGTTGGGCGTAGCGTTGATCTAATGTCACACAGACATGCGCGCTAACCTGCTTTAGCGCATATTCACTATGATAGCGGATAGTAAAACCGGAAATAATCTTGCGGTCAATCAACCGGTCAATACGGTCCTGTACAGTTGAGCGAGAAAGATTCAACTTACGAGCAATCGAAGCTGTTGGCTCGCGGCTATTATTGCTTAGAAGAGCAATAAGTTTTTCATCTACATGATCCATAATTATCGAATTAACGGTTTTTACGGCTTTCTGTCAAATGAGATTTGATACTCAAGCAAAAAAACATAAATACAATACCAATCCCCTGTGGAGAAAGCCCCCTTTATCAGGCCGCTAGTAATAATATTA
>CAXBKT010000107.1:0-12855 GCA_963976155.1 uncultured Kordiimonadaceae bacterium
AGCAATCACACCAATAGTGAAGGTAATATGTTTGGTTTCCGGGTTTTCAGTAACTGACGCAACACCCGCATCAACAGCTGCACCAACCGTCAACCCCAAGAGCGCACCCAAAGGGCCACCTAATGCAAGGCCCGCTGTACCACCAATTATTTTACCCCAAATAGACATAAAAAAGAGGTAGCACAGCGACTTGCGGCTTGCCTAATGGAAACTACGCAAAATGAATGCATAGCTGCCATAACACGAATGAACGGTTGGCGGACGGGCCAAAAGGCATTATATCTGTGCAAAACTGTAATATGCCTGACACATTATTGATTAGTTGGCATAGGTAATAGGGAACTTTTGAGTATGGTTGATGTAGTTATTTCAGGCACTGGATTATACGTACCACCCCACAAGATAACCAACGAGCAGTTGGTGGAAGCCTTTAACAAACATGTTGACCAATTTAACGCAGAGAATGCGGCTGATATCGAAGCAGGGTCAGTTGAGGCCAAACAATATTCAAGTGCTGAATTCATTGAAAAAGCATCCGGCATCAAAAGCCGTCACATGGTTGACGTTGAAGGTGTAATGGACCTAAATCGCATGATGTCCAAAATGCCTGAAGGCGGCCACGGCACACAAGATGACCCATGTTTTCAAGCTCATATGGCTATTGAAGCTGCAACAATGGCACTTGCAAACGCAGGTGTAGCCGCTAAAGATGTAGACCAAGTTATCTGCTCGGCCGCTTTATTACAGCGTTACTTCCCTGCGATTGGCATTGAAGTACAGCATCATTTAGGTACAAGTGGCTCCGCAATGGATATGGTTATGGCGTGTTCCAGCGCTACTTACGGCCTTATTGCGGGTGTAAACGCAATTAAGTCAGGTGCCGCTGACCGTGTTTTGATGGTGAACCCTGAAATTTTCTCAACAGTCGTGAACTACCGTGACCGGGATAGTCACTTTATCTTCGGTGACATCGCAGTTGCCGTTCTTCTTGAACGTGCAGACCTAGCCAAAGGCGACGACCTTTGGAAAATATGCGACACGAAAAGCAGTACAAAATTCTCTAGCAATATCCGGTCTCATTATGGCCCAATGACACGACTTGATGATGATAGTATGTTCCGCAAGGACATGTTCTTCATGCAGGAAGGTCGTAAGGTTTTCAAAGAACTACTCCCGCTCGTTACAAGTTTTATTTCAGAGCAATTATCAGACAAAGACCTTACCGTTGAAGATGTCAGTCGCATGTGGCTTCATCAAGCCAACATCAACATGAACATGTATGCTGCCAAAAAACTTTTGGGCCGTGAGCCAAATGCCATGGAAGCACCAACAGTACTTGATGAATATGGCAACACAGCTGGTGCAGGCTCGATAGTAGCCTTCCATAAACATCGCAATGATATGAAATCTGGTGACAAGGGTATAATTTGCTCGTTTGGTGCTGGCTATTCAATCGGCAGCCTACTTGTAGAAAAACTTTAATACTGACCAGGAGTAGACCATGAGCGGTGTAGTTATTAGTGGTACTGGTGTTTATACGCCGCCTGATGCGGTTTCAAACGATGCACTGGTAGAAAGCTACAATACCTACGCCGACAAATGGAACACCGAACATGCCGCAGCTATTGAAGCCGGCGAACTAATCGCAAAAGAGCAATCTTCAAGCGCCTTTATCGAAAAAGCCTCTGGCATTAAAAATCGCTATTTCATGGAAGGTAGCGGCGCAACAGATCCTGACCGGATGCACCCGCACCTTGCTGCTGGTGCATCCGAAGATTGGGAAGGCACCCCGGTACAAGTGCAAATGGCCCTCGCAGCAGCAAATGAAGCATTAACGAATGCAGGCCTCGCGGGCACAGACATCGATCTGGTCGTTTTTTCGTCGTCCGTATGGGAACGCTTTTTCCCATCCATGGCAATCGAGCTTCAAAACATCCTAGGTGCAAAAGGCTTTGCACTAGATATGTCCATGGCATGTTCTAGCGCTACATTTGGTATTTCTTCCGCAATGGATTCGATCAATTCAGGCATGGCAAACAAGGCTTTAGTTGTAACCGCTGAATATGCTTCCCCGCTCGTAAACTTTGAGGACCGCGACAGCCATTTCATTTTTGGTGACGCAGCAGTAGCGATGATCTTGGAGCGTGAAAGCGAAGCAAAATCAGTAGAGAAGTTCCGTATCAATAGTCGTAAGCTAGCGACTGATTTTTCTACTAACATTCGTTCGGGTTTTGGTAGTCGTGTTTTAATTGAGCGCGATAAAGTTGGGCACCCTATCCAGCGTTTTCAGCAAAATGGCCGAGCGGTTTTCAAAGAACTTTTGCCTAAAGTTATTGACCTTGTACAAACACATTTGAAAGAGACAAACCGCACAGTAGAAGACTTCAAACGCTTTTGGCTTCACCAAGCCAACATTAATATGAACATTTTCGCGACTAGAAAGTTGCTCGGCAAAGACCCTTCCCAAGAAGATGCTCCTATCATATTAGATGAATATGGTAACACCGCAGGAGCTGGCTGCATGATCGCTTTTCATAAACATAAAGCTGACTTTAAAGCCGGTGATTTGGGGCTCATTTGTTCTTTCGGGGCAAGCTATTCAATTGGATGCCTTGAAGTAGAGCGCCTCTAGGCACTACTTATCTTTTCAAACCGAAGTTTTTGGGCGTGGTGCATACGACGGTCCACTACATCGAACATACCGTCAGCATCAAGGTCGTCACCGCGCTCAGTCACCATCCCCATACTTATACTCAGCTTTAATGATACACCTTTAGGTGTCAAAACAGATTGCTCAATTTTTTCCCTAATTCGCTTAGCCACTAAGCTTGCCCCTTCTTCTGCGGTTCCTGGTAATAAAAAGACAAATTCCTCACCACCAAAACGACAAAACACATCCTGTGCTCTACGCCCTTCAGTGATAATTTCAGCAAACAGCCGCAGGGCTTCATCCCCCACTGCACGTCCATGCTTAGTATTGATCTTTTTGAACCGGTCAATATCCATCATAATGAGAGAAACAGGTTCAGAGTTCCGCTTTGCCCGTGCCAAAACCGCCTTAACAACCTCAATGAAGGCTCTTTTATTAAGGGCCTTTGTTAAAGGGTCCAACATTTCCTGAATTTTTAGCTCAGCCTGCAAGCGCTCCGCTGTAATAATAATCACAACTAATGCAAACGTAATGGAAAAAAGCATCACCTCAAAGTGGGCTAAAATACGCAGAGAAGGCAACACCCCAAAGTCAATCTCCGTCAATTTTCCAGTTCGTACGGCCGCATGATAAATCGCATAAAAACCATGCCCAGCAAATAAAGTCACCGCAATCACTGACCCCACAGATGTGCGCCTAACAACACCCTTATACATACCAAGACTACCACCAACTGCTTGAAAGATAGTGTAGGTAGAGCCAAACACCAAAAATGCCGACGTGCCCGCTACAAAAGCCACCTTCAGCTGCCATGCCCCATCAATATATTTTATATAGAGAACTCCAAGCAGCCCTGCAAACACTATGCTTTTCGCTATAAAAGCGAGCAACTTTGTTCTTGCCTGCCAAAAATCGGCCAGCCCAAGCCACTGCCACATATGCCCAAGCATTATACAAATATAGCCGGCCAGTGCCCAATACTCAGAGCTAGCTGGCAGATTGCAAACAACGAGTGCTGCCCCAATCGAGCTTAAAAGCAATCCAAGCGCCAGCGCCCCCATGCCAGCAATCGAACGATTAGCAAGCCAGTGTGCAATTAGAGCGAGTGAGGATAAGCCCATCACAAGCATCACTGCCACAGAAAGAGTTGGATTATCCGTCACTTAGCGACCTTCTCCTCGTTCCCACACGCAATACCTTATTGATATTAATGACGTTTGCAACTGTGAAAACCTTAGGCTACGCCCACCGACCCAATGCAGCCTTGCCCTTATTTAGATTAAACCTATGTTTACTCTAAATAGAATTTTGGTTGAGGGAAGACGAGTGAATAGTAATTTCAAGAAACTAGGCTTAATAGCATTCTCCTTGCTGGTTATTGGTGGAATTTCCGCCCGCATGGCTGTCCCGGCAATGCTTGAAAAATCCTTCAACCCTCGCGTAGAAGTCGACCATAGCACTATTACCAACGAAGCAAAGGCACTACATGCAACTCTTACAGTCATGGATTGGCACGCAGACAGCTTACTCTGGAGCCGTAATTTACTAGAGCAATCCAGCTACGGTAAAGTAGACCTACCTCGTCTTCAAAAGGGTAATTTCTCCCTGCAGATGTTAACAACCGTTACCAAATCGCCCAGTGGGCAGAATTATATAGAGAATGATGCTGGCAGCGACACAATCACCAAGCTCGCTATTGTGCAAGGATGGCCGATCAAGACGTGGAACAGCCTACTTGAGCGCGCGCTATATCAATCACAAAAGCTAGAAGGTTTTGTTGAACGTTCTGAAGGGAACCTTACATTTATCAAGTCTGCGAAAGATCTGACAACACATAAGTCTTCACCAAAACAAAGCGTCGGCGTACTTCTTGGTACAGAAGGTGCGCATCCTCTTGAAGGCACCCTCTCGAATATCGACACCATGTTCCTTGCCGGTTTTCGAATGTTTGGATTAACACATTTCTTTGACAACGAATTAGGAGGCTCTCTCCACGGAGTTTCACAGACGGGCCTAACGGATTTTGGCCGTGCCGCCATTAAAAGAATGGATGAGCTTGAGATCATCATCGACCTAGCACACGCCTCGGAAAAGATGGCTTGGGAGGTCCTTGAACAAAGTCACCGCCCTCAAGTGGTTTCCCACACAGGCCTAAAAGGTGCCTGTAACACACCACGCAACTACCCAGACAAATTAATGCAAGCCATCGCCAACAAAGGTGGGCTAATCGCGATTGGTTTTTGGGAAGCCGCAACTTGCGATGATTCACCTCTCGGGATTGCAAAAACCATTGCGTATGGAATTAATCTAGTTGGAGCTGAGCATATTGCTCTGGGGTCAGATTGGGATGGTGCAGTAAAGTCCATTGCTGCAGACGATATAGTTGCTATTACTGACGCTCTATTGAAGATAGGTGTAGCAGAGTCTGATATCCGAAAAGTCATGGGCGAGAATAGTATCAACTTCCTCGCCCAGTGGTTACCAGCAGAATAAATACTGAGCTACCTATTTAATTTTACCGCGCGCAAAACTCACGACCGGTTTCACATTAGCTTCAATATGCTCAATGATTTTATCTGCGACAGTTTTTTTAGATACCTTCTCAATGCCTTCAAGGCCCGGTGAACTATTAACTTCCAACACGACGGGGCCGTGATTCGTGCGCAATAAGTCTACGCCTGCCACATTAAGACCAAGCACTCGACTAGCCTTCACAGCTATTTCACGTTCTTCTTTCGTAATACGTGTACTTTTTGCCGTGCCGCCTCGGTGTAGGTTTGATCGAAAATCACCTTCCGCGGCAGAGCGGATCATACTGGCCACAACCCGCTTACCCACCACTAAACATCTCAGGTCTTGCCCTGCCGCCTCTTTGACAAACTCCTGCGTAAGAAAGTGCGCATCCAAACCCTGAAAAGCACTAATTACAGCTTCCCCAGCTTTTCGAGTTTCGGCTAACACAACCCCCCTACCTTGTGTGCTGTTAAGTAGTTTTACAACAAGCGGCGATCCTCCGACCAAATCAATAAGACCTTTGGTATCACGCGGTGACGAAGCGAACGCTGTGGTTGGCATAGGAATACGATGCCGCGCCAATATTTGATGCGCTTGCAATTTATCGCGTGATGCCCCAATCGCAAATGCGGGGTTAATGCAATAAGCTCCCATAGCTTCAAATTGCCGAACAACGGCCATGCCATAAAATGTAAGGGACGCCCCAATACGCGGAATAACAGCATCAAAAGCGGGAAGAGGCTGGCCATCATAGTGCACGTCTGGCGCGTGGCTTTGAATATTAAGATAACAACGGTTGGTATCAATCAACTCAACACTATGTCCTCGCGCTTCACCTGCCTCCACCAGCCTACGGCTTGAGAAGTTTTTAGGTTCGCGGGTTAAAACCGCAATCCTGAGCGGGCGTTTAATAGGCTTGGCCTTTTTAAGTCCCTTATAAAGATCAACGGACAGCGCACCTTGCAAACATGAGGCATCAGGGCGAACAGTTACCCCTCGTCCGGTGACCTTTTCTTCCAGAGCTTGGCGCCCGAGCAACATCCGGTAAGCCATGTTTTCCCGGTTAGCCAACGTAATCTGAATTGGCCAAACCTCATCACCAATTTTAATTGGTGTTTCAATAACATAGCGCAATTCTGTTTGGCCATTAGAAGATGTAACTTCCCGCCTATCCACAACTGCCGCTGAGCAATAAACTTCTATTTCTGGGCGATCTGGAAAAGGGTGAATACCAAAACGAACACGTGGTTTTTCCACACTCCCAAAGGGTTGCACCGTAAATGCATGCAGCGCTGACGTCCGCGCGCCGGTATCCACCTTTGCTTTCAGTGCAGGCAAACCAAGTTCGTGCAGCCCAACCCATTCTTCCCAACCAACTTCAATATCAGACAAATCAATACCCTTATCCATTAGCCATCCTGATTTTAAAGCTTCCTAAAAGCTCACTTTTAACCAGTTACATATGACGCTTTATTGACACCCAAAAAACAGAAAGGCAAGCAACTGCTTTATCCATTGGTATCAGAAAAATAGTTTCTGAATTACTTACTTAAAATTTTAGGCGTTTCTGTACGTTGTTTTAGCACTGTGATATGGTAGCTTTATCGAAACAGATTAAAGATTTTTATGTACGGAGTGGTCATTTATGATTGAAAGTGTATCTGCGGGTGCTGCGCTTCAAATCCCCCCTGGCAAAGGCCTCAAAATCTCAGCAGGTGGCGATGAAAACAAATCAAAGTTAGACATAAACTCTGCAACAGAAAGCAAAGTGAAAATTCAAAGCTCTGGGTCCGCAGGGCCTGGCAAAGGGCTTAAGTTAGATATTCAGGCATAGCCTGAAAAAGAGATCGATCACGGGAGTTTGCGCGGGGCAGTCAGTTATTACTCTGTCCCGCGCTTCGCTTTTTGAGCCCAAAGCTCCAAAGCATTTAGAAAGTCCGACCTGTCTTTCTTAGTAAAGCTGGCGTTAAACCCCTTGTCTTCACCCATGTCTCTCAACTGTGATTTTAGTTCCCGCATAGCGAGCGCCATGCCGATATTATTCCCAGTGAAAGGTTTACCTGTTGGCCCAAGAACTACAGCCCCCTTCTCCAAACAGCGTGCAGCAAGTTGGATATCCCCAGTGATGCAAACATCCCCGTCACCAGTATTTTCTGCAATCCAGTCATCAGCGGCATCAAACCCGTCGCTAACAACTACTTTATTGACTTTGGGGCCCACAGGAATACGCAACCACTGGTTACTCACTAGATGAACAATCAGATCATGCCGATAAGCAACCTTCAAAATTTCTTCTTTTACTGGACAAGCATCACCGTCCACATATATTTCAGGCACTTAAACCCTTTCTAAGTCCGCTTTTTAAGAAGTATTAACCTCACTTAATTATAAATCATTAAGCCGTCAACTGACTGAAAGGTCGCCTGACAATGACATTCACGCACTACATTAACTCCTTTATACGGCTAGTATACTGCACGCTGCTTCTTTCTGTTGGCGCGCTCGACATAAATGCGCAGCCCATCGAACAGGATGAAGCGCCAAACTTTGACGACCCTAAAGTACAGCGTTCCATACAATATATGCTTGAGCGTGCCCAGCTTACAAGGACGCTTGCAGCAGAGCATCTGATATACCTGAATGAAAACCGTACTTCCGCTGACATCAAATTAATGGAAGATGCTGCACAGGTTATGGCATTCAACCTCGTATGCAACGATGAGAAAATTGTGGAAAAAACTCTCGGCCATATAGCTGCCGACACCAGTTTTAGAATTGCCATGCTCGCAGGGGAGTCTACAATCAGCCAACGCCTCGCTCAAATCACTAGTAGCCAAGAAGTGAACCACCGGATGGAGCTCATTGGCGATATCGCAACAACAGTATTGATGTTCGAAGTCGGTCGTCGACAAGGCCTTTTTGAGGCTCTCGTGACAGACTTTGGTGTAAAGCGCTTTTGTTCCGGCATGCAAGATGACATGCGCACCCGCTATAATGACTTAGCAAGTAATCTTGGCTCTGCAAGTTAGCTATTAAAGACATATTCAGCCGGGTCAAACTTACGAAGAGAACCGCGAAAATTTATCGTTCCGCGCGGCCAAAGCGTAAAAATTCGGCCTTTTTCATCCTGATACCAGCTTTTGCAATTTCCTGCCCAAACAGTATCTTTGAGCTCGGCCTGTAACTTATCATTGAAAGCATCGGTAGCATCAACTTTGGCTTCAACCGCACTTGCCCCGCGCGCCACCGCATGATCAACCGCTTGTACTATATACTTAGCCTGCGCCTCAATAATTAGGATAATGGAGTTATGCCCAAGCCCGCTGTTAGGGCCAAGCATTGTAAAGTAATTTGGGAACCCCGGCATCGAAACTGTGCGATGTGCACGAATGCCATCTTTCATATAATCACTAAGCGTCTGATTATCGCGCCCAACAATTACAGTTTGGCTGGCAACATCAAAAGGCTTGAAACCTGTCGCGTAAATAATGACATCCACAGCTCTCTCGCGGCCCTTGATATCCGTAATCCCATTTGGTGTAATTTCTTTGATACCCTCCGTCACAAGGGAAACATGGCTCTGCTGCAGGGCAGGAAAATAGCGATCAGAGGCCAGTATCCTTTTACACCCTATAGGATAAGAAGGCGTAAGCTTAGCCCGTAATGCTTCATCCTGAACTTGCGTAGCTAAATGATTTTGGGCCATTTTCTCAGCACGTTTAGCAAAAAAACGGTTTCCACGGAACAGCGGCACTCGAATTTCGTGCAGTAGATAAATTCCCAACCTTAGTATCTTTGCCAAAAGCGGCATGCGTACCAACAACCATTTAGTAATCTCGCTGTACGCCCCCTCAGCGCGAGGCATAATCCAATTGGGTGTGCGCTGATAAATATTTAACTGAGCAACTTTATCTACGACCTCAGGAATAAATTGCAATGCGCTCGCGGCAGTGCCAATAACTGCAACCTTTTTTCCTTCAAGGTCGTTCCCATGGTCCCATTCCGCAGAATGAAAGGATTGCCCTTTAAAACTCTCAGCTCCTTTGATATCCGGATAATTTGGGATATGCAGTCCTCCAATACAACCGATGAAATAATCGACAATAACCTCACGGTCATCTGCAAAAGACAATATCCATTTTCCAGACTTGAAAACGGCTTTCACCAGTTCACAACCATATTGGATGAGGCTCTTCAAGTCATAATCATCAGCAACCATCTCACAATAAGCTTGAATTTCAGCACCCGGCGAATAAACACGGCTCCAATCCGGTTTAGGTGCAAAGGAAAAAGAATAAAGGTGTGAGGGCACATCACAAGCCACGCCAGGATATGTATTTTCCCGCCAAGTACCTCCGACATTATCCGCTTTTTCATAAATCTCGATATGCTGGTACCCTGCTTCCCTAAGCTTGATAGCCATGCACATACCAGAAAAACCGGCGCCAATAATTGCAATGATCGGCTGCTTAGAATAATTGGGCATTGATCCCCCTGCACAATAGTGCACTAATCATTTTCATTAAAAACTGCCTGAAGAACCGCTTATAAGTCAAACGAACTTTAATGCCTAAAAGTCATCCTTCATGCATTATTTGCTGTTTGCCTATGCGTAAGAGTGCCCATTATGCTAAGTAACAACTTAATAAAACAAGCGCACGCACATAAGTGAGCATAGATGTTTCGCACGTATAGGAAATATATTCTGGGAGGGATAATTGTTTTAGCTGGGGGAATTGTACCCGCAGTTGCAGTTAGCGATAATAAATTACCTCCTCCACTAAAGTCACCGTACATCCGGGTTGTAACTGGCGGCTATGAAGCAATGGCCGCAGACAAAGCGAAACGTGCCATCTCTGGGCCGCGAACGGACGCGGTTAAAGCCTTCCTAAACTCACGCTGCGTCGGCTTTGACATTGAGACGATGTTATGGAGCCGCGCCCATAATATCGTTAAAAATACTGGTGATATTCTAATCTACCCATTGACTAGAACAAAAGAGCGAGAAACGCATTTTGAATGGGTCAAAAAAATTGATGAACATCATTTTAATCTCCTAAGCCATGTCAGTGTAGACGCCAACAATCTGTCAAAGCCTGAAATTATATCAGGTAAATATTACGCTGTATGCGAGACCACCACCAGTAACTGCCACATGTTGCTCAATTATGGTTTTCCTGAAGAAAATATTTTTCGAATTTCCGGCGTTGACGTTGACGGCATTGTTATGCGCCTTGCCGTCGGAAGAGCAAGTTTCATGATGGAAAACTACGATATTGTCTCCAATATAGTGACGCGTATTCCTAGCTTAGAAGGGAAGATTGAACAGGTAAAAAACGTCACCGTGATAATGGAAGATTATTTAGCTGCCAGCAGACTATCCTCGCCCTTCAAAACACATTTATTGGATACCCCATAATCAGAAAAATGGGTCGTAGGCCCATTGCAAAAGAGCTTGTCGTTGAACGCGTCGACAAGAAAAATCAAACGCGTCACAATTGTTTCTAATTTGCGCTTTATGCCGCGCCCCAAAACTACGCCAGCGCTTTATTTGAAAAGCATCCACCGCCTCAATTCTACGCCCCTGATAATACCTGCAATACCACTGGAACCAACCCAGCGGGTCTTCGAGAGTAATCCAGCCTTTTTCCTGCCAAACCTCGCGACTTTGTCCTGAAGCAACTTCAAAACAATTCAATGAAACATCAAAACCATCAGAGCTGAGCTTAGCCCGCGTCAACCATTCTGGAGAAAGATCATCGTAATTTTGCTCAAAATACCACCCACCGAACACGCCGTGCTCTAACATCTGATCCGGCGTTAATTCCGGGCAAAACTCTGGTTCTTGTTTCTTCATATATACTTTCCCGTCCCATTAGCCAAAAGCTGACACATCCCGCTTCAGATCCGACTCTTCATGAATAAAGGTAATGGCAATATTTCCTCGCACATCTCCTTTACTCCCCGAAGGCACTTCACCCTCTATTCGTGGTGTGAAGCCGGCCACCGTTAAACTTTCAAGAAATTTCTCGACACCAGGGAGTGGGATTTCAAAAGCTAGAGACGCTGCCATATTGGAAAACAACTGATGGCTAACAATCCACCCATCGTTTGCGCTAATGACATCACTAAGCAGCAACAACGTCTGTTGCCGGTCAATGCTCGTAATAATTTCAATCCGCATGAATTTCAACACTGCCCCGCCTCAACCATAGTTAACACAGATCAACCATAGTTAATCTGGAATGAGCTACTTCCCCGCAGATATAATAACCACGCATACACCATGGATCAAAATGCATTCTCACATGTTGGGAACGTGAGGCTCCAATACATATTGTAAACGTTTAGGGCCACAAAATGTTATTAAAAGAAGCGCAAGAAATATTAGGTAAAACTCTTTCCCCAATATCATACGATCAATTTTTTGACGATTTTGTCGGACAGAAACCCTTAATTTTGCAAGGAAACGATCCAAATAATCGCCATTTATTTTTGGGCGACAACCCCAAAAAGGTAATTCTTGAAGCCTATGAAAAATACGCGCCCGCATTAAGGTGTCATAATCACACTCCTAAAGTACCGCCGCCAATCGCTAAAGCAGTCCCGAGTGAGGCAGCATTTCAAGAATTGATAAGCGAGTACCATAAACGAGATTACACCGTTCGCATACCTGACGTAGAAGGCATTTCCCCTGAACTAAGCCTATTCACCCGTGCTCTCGAAGTTATTCTCAGAAAACCTGCTGGTGCCCTCATTTTCTGGAGCGGGGTCAATGCAAAAGCACCTATTCACTATGACCGCGTTGATGTCATCGCAATTCAACTAGCTGGGACAAAACGTTGGCACATTTCAAATGATCAAGCCCAAATGCCCAACAAGTGGCCGCGTATCGGGGACAAACCAGCAGCCCTCGGACACTATAGTACCTATGACGTAAAGCCCGGTGACTTGCTCTATTTTCCGAGAGGAACAGCCCATACTGTTGAGTCCACCAGTGAATCTATCCACGTCGCTATTGAATTTGTCCCTGTCACCATCAGAGATGCCATAAATTCTGTGCTTGATAATTTATCTAACCTCAACAGACCCATTCGATTAGACGCAGGTTCTCGTGCGGACGATCTAGCTAGCGGTAAAGGCATCGAGGTAATCAGCAAACAAATCCTAAATGGCCTGTCGGACCTATCCCGGAACTGCCAGTCCGAAACCTTCATTGAGCAAGCCTTGGACCATACGTATGCCCGTATGGTTAAGGACCTACCAAAGCTAGAACGACCACAAGCTCTCCCTCAAGTCACTGTAACTAGCAAAGTTAAGCATAATGTCCTTGCGATTGCGCAGTTGATGACAACACCAGACACCTTAGATTTCACACAACCCGGCGAACAAATTTTAATCCACCGCGGGGTAGAAGAATCCATGCACTTTATAGCAAATATGCCAGAGTTCCATGTATCAGAAATTCCCGGCGAGATAGGGGATGATGTTCGCATTGCGCTAGTGACCCGAATGCTAATGACAGGCTTTCTGGAACTGATTCAATAACGGTAGCGATGTCGCCTCTCTGCCCAGCGCCAATAAATAGGATAATGACTACCTTCGCTCAAAAATAAAGTTTTTTTACTTATTTATCTTGCATAAACAGATACTAGCCAAGACAATCAGGGGCCGCCTTTCGTCTACTGTAA
>CAXBKT010000108.1:0-12736 GCA_963976155.1 uncultured Kordiimonadaceae bacterium
CGTTTGTTCGTTATACAATGGACATTAATTCCACCAAACTTGTTCACCGCCTACGTGAAGAACGCAGCATCATGCTTTTACCGGGCGATGTTTATGGTATGGACAATTATATTCGGCTCGGTATTGGCGCTCCAAAAAGCCACATTAAGCAGGGCTTGGCACATCTAGCTGATTTTGCAAAAACAAACTTCGGATAGACCTCTTTTATGGTTGCACCTTTAGAAAAATATCATGACATTGCAGAAGCTATTGCCCTGCTATTCCGCCCTTATGTCGAAGTTGTACTTCATGACATAAAAAGCGAACAGGTAGTTTATATCGCCAATAATTTCTCTCAGCGAGAACTGGGCGAGCCATCGCTTTTACACGAAATCGATTTCAGTGCGGATGACCATATTATCGGGCCATATGAAAAAATAAATTGGGATGGCAAGCGTATTAAATCCGTTAGCGCAGTGCTCAGAGATGACACTAACAACCCAGTTGGCATCCTATGTATCAACACAGATGTATCGCACTTCTACATGGCAAAACAGGCATTTGATGCCTTGATATCTGTCCCGCAAGAGAACACGCAACCAGACGCTCTATTCAAAGAAGATTGGCACGAGAAAATAAACCAATTTGTAACTGACTGGACAAACCAAGAGGGAACGCCCCTGCCACAACTCGCCCAGAAGCAGAAAAAGCAGCTTGTGCTCGCCCTCAATGAACATGGCGGGTTCAATGGCAAGAACTCTGTCGCCTATGTTTCACGAATTCTCGGTATGGCTAGAGCAACGGTTTACAACTACCTAAAACAGCAAAAAAGGGGCTGACATGAAGATAGCTTCTTTTGAGGATATTAAAGCTGCCTTTGATTTCGGCGCAGCACAACATGCAATAACGCAGGCCTTCATTGCCCATTCCGCAGGAAAAGTTAATACACCACCTGTTGGTTACTTGAGTTTCAAAAATCCACCGGGCGACATGCACCTAAAATATGGACATATCGAAGGGGACAATGTCTTCGTCGTAAAGCTAGCGACCGGCTTTTACGAAAACCCCAAACGGGGGCTACCTAGCAGTAATGGCCTGATGATGGTTATATCCGCAGAAACAGGCGAGCCACTAATGTTATTGCAGGATGAAGGCTATTTGACCGACATGCGCACAGCTATTGCTGGTGCCATAGCAACAGCCGCCCTTACCCCGCGAGACATCCTATCGGTTGGTATCATTGGCACCGGAATACAAGCTAGATTGCAGCTGGAGTGCCTCCATAAGCTTCGCCCAATAGACAGCACCTATGTGTGGGGGCGGTCACAAGCATCCGCAGAGGCTTACATTAAAGAAATGGCGGCAAAGGGCATCCATGTTACAGCAGCTAACTCACCTCAACATATCTGTGACCTAGCAAACACTATCATCACAACAACGCCGTCTACCAAACCTTTGCTTATGGAAAACTGGATTAAAAACGGTACGCATATCACTGCCGTTGGTGCTGATGCTCCGGGCAAACAAGAACTCGATGCGAATATTTTTGAGCGCGCAACCTTAACTGTATGCGATTCAAAACAACAATGCCTACATCACGGCGAAATGTCATATGCACAGGAACATACATTCACAGATAGTAATTCAATGGAACTAGGCCAATTACTCGCCGACAACAGTAAATTCAAGAGACAGAAAGAAGACCTAACCATCGCGGACCTAACCGGCATTGCAGCCCAAGATATCGCAATAGCTAAATCTGTCTGGGAGAGGTTATCGGCTTAGTTCAAGCCATCTATTGTGATAACACCGGCCTTAAAGTCTTCCATCCAAATGAGAAATTCAGTCGGCGTCATAGGTTTCGCAACATGATAGCCCTGCACAACATCTGCACCGAGCTTTTTGACCATACTTAGCTGCTGCTCATTCTCAATTCCTTCACAGGTACAAGTCAACTTAAGCTTATGAGCAAGGTCAATTGCAGCTTCCAATATAATCTTAGCAGTCTCGCTTTCCGCGGCCCGGCCAATAAACTCACGGTCGATAATGAGCTCATCAAATGGGATCGACTGCAACCTCAGCAAAGAGGCAAAACCCGTACCAAAATCATCAAGTGACAAACCAAAACCACGTAAATGCAGCCGGGACAGCACTTCAAGCGGCACCCGCTCACTGACCTGAAAGTCCGATTCAGATAACTCAAGACGGACAAATTTGGGGTCAACTTCAAACTGATCCGCAAGACCAGAGACAACTTCTGCAAAATCTTCTTTCCGTAAGTTATCGCTCGCGACATTAATGGAAAGCTTAACATCCTGCCCTTCACGCCGCCACGCCCCTTGCTGCTCTAAAGCAAGCTCAAGCATGCGGTAAGTCAGGACATCCATATAGCCCTTCTCTTGTGCCACACGTACAACAGCACCAGCCCCAAGTAGTCCGCCTCCTGGCGCACGCCACCGAGCAAAAGCCTCAGCGCCGGCTACTTCACCGGTTTGCACATTCAGTTTAGGCTGAAACACAGGAGCTAGACCATCCGTCATCAAGCCGCGCATAAATTCACTCTCAGCAAGCACAGTTTCAGAGCCTGTACGCGCAGATGAGCGGGTATTCGCCACATCTTGAAGCGTCTCCAGAAGGCTATGCTTATCGATAGGCTTTGACAGAGTACCAAGTAAATTTACGCTGTAAGCAAGAGCTAGTTCACGCGCGGAATGCAAAGTGCGCTCATTGTGCTGTGTCATCAGCACCAAGCCAGGATCCCACTCAAGTTCAGAAATTGCGCGGATAAGGCCAAAACCATCGAGTTCCGGCATTTCAAGGTCTGTTATGATAATGTCATACCGCTCGGTTTTCATGAGATCGAGCGCTTGTGCGCCACTTGTTGCAGTGGCCACCATATAGTCACCGGCCTGTAGAAACTGGATTAACATATCCCGCATCGTTGCAGAATCGTCTACGACCAGAATGCGTTTACTCACTATGTTTCCCCACCCGAGTTGGTCTCCGCAACATCAAAACATGGGCAAGGAAAAATATTCCCGTGCCCATAATGCTGAATAATTCGACCTAGCTTATCAGGCTTCTTCTGGCTTCGTAAAGCGCAATATCGGACTACGAGCTGCCAGTGTTTCATCAAGACGTTTGCGTGGGGCAAAATATGGTGCCCCTTCAAAGCGATCTGTCTGACCAGATTTGGCAGTTTCGGCAAGGCCACGCATTGAGCGAATGAACTGATCAAGATTATATTTTGATTCAGACTCAGTTGGCTCAATAAGCATTGCACCATGCACCACAAGTGGGAAATACATAGTCATTGGATGATAGCCTTCATCAATCATCGCTTTCGCAAAATCGAGCGTCGTAACGCCTGTATCTTTAAGGAAGCGATCATCAAACAATGCTTCATGCATAACCGGCCCCTCAAATGAGGCACTCATCACGTCTTGTAAGCAAGCATAGATGTAATTTGCACTAAGGACTGCGTCTTCAGCAGCCTGCTTAAGACCATCCCCGCCGTGGCTGAGCATGTAACTAAGCGCACGCACATACATACCCATTTGGCCTTGGAAAGCAGTCAACCGACCAAAAGTAGTATCATCTTCTGAAGGCCATTCATGGAGCGCAAGCTTACTGTCTCCGTCAGCTTTCACATATGGAAGCGGCGCGTAATCTTTTAGTGCCTCAGAGAAAACAACCGGCCCAGAACCTGGCCCACCACCACCGTGCGGCGTGGAGAATGTTTTATGCAAATTGAAGTGCATTGCATCAACACCAAGGTCACCTGGACGCGCTTTACCCATAATCGCGGTAAAGTTAGCACCATCACAGTAGAAGAAAGCACCAGCCGCATGTACTGCGTCAGCGATATCTTTCACTTCTGTCTCAAACAACCCGCATGTGTTTGGGTTGGTAACCATCACTGCCGCGACAGTATCATTGAGTGCTTCTTTAAGCGCGGCAACATTAACACGGCCATCTGCCTGTGCCGGAATTGATTTCACTTTATAACCACAGAAAGCAGCTGTTGCAGGGTTCGTACCGTGCGCACTTTCAGGGCAAAGAATAATCTCACGAGCATCACCGCGCGCTTCAAGCGCAGCCCGAATAGCCATAACGCCGCAAAGCTCACCGTGTGCTCCAGCTTTAGGAGACAGTGCAACTGCAGGCATATTTGTTAATGTCATCAACCAATGTGACAGCTCATTCATCAATTCAAGTGCGCCCTGAACAGTAGACGTCGGCTGCAAAGGGTGAATGTCGCCAAAACCCGGTACACGTGCCATTTTTTCATTAAGGCGCGGGTTATGTTTCATCGTGCATGAACCTAGCGGGAAGACGCCCATGTCAATACCGTAATTCAAGCGACTAAGGCGCGTATAATGACGCATCGTGTCTGGCTCAGAAAGACCCGGACATCCAATTTCGCCACCACGTTCCAAGCCAGCAATAGTCGGCTCGAAGCCCTCGACTTCAGTAACATCAACACCGCAAGTATCAGCGCCTCCAAGCTCAAATATCAAAGGCTCAGCGAGACGCAAGCCACGGTGCCCAGAGAAACTCTCAAAAGCATCAGGGTTAACATTGCCGCCTGTGGCAGCTGTTGGGCGACCTTGATTATTCATGCTCATTAGATTGCCTCCCGAAGTGCGGTTGCAAGCGCGTCAATATCTTCCGCTGTAACAACTTCCGTTGCAGCAAGAATAAGTAAATCATCTAGTCCAGCTTTTGGGTCCAGTCGAGAGAATGGAACACCAGCCAACACACCTTGTGCAGCCAGCGTTTCTACAACATCGTTCGCATTCTTCGGCAACCGCACTGTGATCTCATTGAAGAAACTATCATTCAAGACTTCAACACCCTCTATCGCAGACAGTGCACCCTTCAAGTCCTGTGTTATTTTATGATTTACCTTAGCGAGAGACCGAATACCTTTTTCACCAAGCAGTGTCATATGCACAGTAAACGCAAGAGAACATAAGCCAGAGTTGGTGCAAATGTTCGATGTCGCTTTTTCTCTGCGAATATGCTGCTCACGCGTAGAAAGGGTCAGCACAAAACCACGTTCGCCGTCTGCGTCAACAGTTTCACCGCAAAGACGGCCTGGCATTTGACGTACATATTTCTGGTTGGTCGCAAAAAGACCAAGGTATGGACCACCATAATTAAGACCATTACCAATTGACTGGCCTTCACCAACAACGATGTCTGCACCCATTTCACCTGGGCTCATGACAAGACCAAGAGAAACAACTTCGGTCACAGCAACAATCAGCAATGCCTTATGGGCATGTGCTTTTTCAGCTAGAGCACGCAGATCAAGCACATGGCCTGCAATTGTTGGGTTTTGAACCACAACACAGCTTGTCGTGTCGTCAATCGCGTCAGAAAGCGCTTTCAGCTCAGCTTCAGGGTCGGCGGGCTGGGCAGTTAGCCGCACCACTTCATCGTCGGTAAACTGCGTCGTAGTTTCAACAACCGCGCGGTAATGCGGGTGCAGTCCGCCAGCAAGAATAGCACGTTTTTTGCGTGTTACACGGCGTGCCATCATCACGGCTTCAGCAGTAGCCGTTGAACCGTCATACATGCTGGCATTCGCCACATCCATACCAGTTAACTGCGCCACCTGTGTTTGAAACTCAAAAATATACTGGAGAGTACCCTGCGCAATTTCTGGCTGATACGGTGTATAAGCCGTCAAAAACTCACCGCGCTGGATAATATGATCAACAGTAGAGGGTACATGATGCTTATAAGCTCCTGCACCAACGAAGAAGGGCACGCTGCCTGCCGCCATATTTTTACTGGCAAGGCGCGTCATATGGCGTTCTACTTCCATTTCTGACTTATGCCGGGGCAGATCAATTTCCGGATTCAAGTCAGCCGAAGGCACATCCTTGAACAATTCATCAATATGGCTAACACCAATTTTTTCCCGCATTTCAGCGCGGTCAGCATCCGTAAGTGGCAAATAGCGCATGCCCCTACTCCTTAACTAGATGCACCAATCACGTTGATCAGTGCGAAATAAACTGAATTTCGGCTTTACCTACTCGAGGCCTGCAACGAACTCACCGTATGCGGCTTCGTCCATCATGCCTTCAAGTTCGCTTTCATCGCCAACTGTGATTTTGAAAAACCAACCATCATCCATAGGTGAGCTATTTACTTTACCTGGTTCGCCTTCCAGGTCTTCATTAACAGCCGTAATATCACCAGAGATTGGCGCATATACTTCGCTTGCAGCTTTCACAGATTCAACAACTGCAGCGTCGTCGCCTTTGCTGAATGTTGCACCAACTTCTGGCACTTCAACAAATACAATATCACCCAATGCGTTTTGCGCATGGTCTGTGATACCTACGGTTGCTACACCATCTTCGATGCTCAACCACTCATGGTCTTCAGTAAACTTAAGCATGGCCCTCAGTCCTTCCGAATTGCTTAATTAAGAAACTTTACGCTTATAGCGCTGTTCAACAAATGGTGTTTTTGCGACTTTCGCAGGCAAAGCTTTCCCGCGAACAATAAGCTGAATATCAGTACCGTCTGCAGCAAACGCAGCTGGTACATAGCCCATTGCAACAGGATTACCCATTGTCGGGCCAAAGCCGCCAGAAGTCACAATACCAATTATATTTCCGTCCATGTCCGCCACTTCAGCACCTTCGCGCGCAGGCGCTCTGCCGCCCGGCAGAATGCCAACCAGCTTTTTTGAAGGCCCTTCAGCGAGTTCACGCAGAATTCTCTCACTCCCGATAAAGTCACCTTCTTCGCGGCGTTTTTTACCAAGTACAAAATTAAGATTCGCTTCAACTGGGCTTGTTGTGCCGTTAAAATCATGGCCGGAAAGGCAAAGCCCCGCTTCAAGGCGCAGACTGTCCCTCGCACCTAGTCCAATCCATTCAACATCTTCATGGCGTAGTAAACGCTCAGCAAAAGCTGGCGCTTCTTCTTGCGGCACTGAAATTTCATAACCATCTTCACCAGTATAGCCACATCGGGATACACGGCAAACTGTACCCTCAAGCGTAACCATCGTGGATTCCATAAACATCAAATTAGCAACTTCTGGAGCAAGCTCAGCAAGAATAGCTTCTGCTCTAGGCCCTTGAAGTGCAAGGAGTGCATGATCATCAAGACGCTCAATTGCAATCTGTGAACCAAGCTTTGATTCCAGAATACCGTAATCCTTGTCTTTGCATGCAGCATTAACGACCACATAAAGTGTGTCGTCCGCATCAAAAGTACGGGTCACCATCAAATCGTCTTCAATGCCCCCGGTTTCATTCAACAATAGGGTAAGACGCATCTTGCCCGGCTTCAAAACCGCGAGCGCACCCGGCATCAATTGCTCAAGCGCCTTAGCGGGGTCGCCGCCGTCAGTCGCACGAATGTAACATTGACCCATATGAGATACATCAAAAAGACCCGCTTTCTCGCGGCAGTGCAAATGCTCTTTCATAATCCCCAGAGGGTATTGAACAGGCATGGCATAACCAGCAAAGGGTACCATTTTGCCACCGGCGGCAACATGCATATCAAAAAATGGAGTTTTAAGAAGGTTTTCGTCAGACATAACACTCTCCGCGCGCACAAAATCACCGGCTCAGCCGGATTAAGCGCCCCCTCTGTCGCGGAACCTGAGAGATTTCACCGTAGCGATACTATTGCTACCGGCTTACCCCGTCGGTGAGAAATACAAACAGTATCTCTACTTTCCAGAGCGTCAGTTGTTCATGCGGTCCTTTTGCCTGAGAGTTTCCGGGGCGGTTGCTCCTTCGGCGCCAGCTGGGCTGATCTCTCCCGCTTGAACGGTGCACACAGCAAACGCCATGTGCAGCCTGATCGTGGTGGGGATCATAGGCAGAAAAGATTGAGAGTCAATTAAGGAATCAGGCTATTAATTATGAAAAGCGCATTTTTAACATTGCGCGCGCTAAACGCTCTAACCGGCGGCTTGTAAAATGGACTTATCCGCTAAAGTTCATTCAACATAATATGTACCCAGTAAACTCTTTAGGTGTCCTGTTTTTCGCCAGTTATTTATCTTGTCAGACATCTGTTCTGTTGCTTGTTTTTTATTATCCCAACAAAGTACTGCGTCCACCCCTTGCCAGTACGTCTTAACATTCCCTTTGAATTTCTTAATGCGCTCACCAGCACCGCGGATCTGCTCTACATCAGGGAACATAATATAAGTTGCATCTAGTCGATTTTCTTCTATCAACGTCAAGAGCCGATCATAGTCGGGAATATCTTCAATGCGATAAAGGCCCGGCTCAACACCGTGCTGCACACCAAACCCAACCACTCCCATCACAGGCTTAGTGCCCTGCTTGGCCGGAGGTGACACCGCTGTCATGACCTTCCCCGCAGCCATATTGAAGGGCACTGTAATAGAAAAATTATGCCGTGGTAGATTATATCTATCAAGTAAGTCTAAAGCTGCCGGAGCAATACAATCAGCTTTTTTATCCATAAACAAATGATGGGCTCTTTTGGAAGGGGCTGAAAACCAATGCTGTAACTGGCCCTCCCCTTTCAGGGCATTATACACATTAGCATATGCACCGTACCCTGTTTTATCAGTAAGACCAGGCAACTCCAAAACAACCATAGACTGAATGGTATTCTCTTGCTGAGCAACAAGTTCCGCATGAACCAAACTACCCAAAAATATGCTACCTAGTATAGTAAGGTTCACCAGTTTTCGCTTTTTATACACCTTGAATCATCATTTCATAGGGAATCACTATTTTATGATATCTAGATCGATATAATATTTTCCCAACATAGATTCTAATGTGCCATCTTTTTTCCATTCAGCAATAGCGCTCGCTATCATATCACTAGCTTCAGCATGCTCTTTCCAGCACATAATATTATCAACACCATCCCAGCGAAGCTCAACCTCACCGTCAAAATCGTTGATAATATCCATTGCTTTGGGGTGATGAATTACATCTGGATAATTGACGTAAGCGGCGGATACTCTGTTTGCACCAACCAGATAAAGCAATTGATCATACGTGGCTACGCTCACTAATTTATATGCACTCTCTTCCACACCAAACAGATGACCTACACCGACAATACCCAAAGAAGGCTGTTCTCCTGACTCTAGAGTATACCCAGAAGACTTCAACAAATAGCCTTGCGCGCGATTAAATGGAATAAGTGCAGATACCTCAGATGGACTAACATTATACGCTTCAAGTAAGCGCAACGAGGCCGGGGCAATACAGGCAGCCTTTTTACTTAAAAACTTCTGATGGGCTCTAAAAATTGGTGCTGCTTCCCAACTCTTGATAAGAGCTTTTTCTTGCAAAGCATAATAGACATGGCTGAAGACACCCTTTTTTTCGGCATCAGTCAACCCAGGTAACTCTAGCGCTATCAATGTCGGCTTTTCAGTATTTGCTTGCGCAATAGCGGAAAAAACCAACAAAATTGATGTAAAACAAAATCTTAACACGTTGATAAACTCTCCCACAACTAGCAATCAAGTTGAAACCCCACCTGAAAACACTATAAAGCCAGAAAGTTAACGACAAGTTGTACTTTGATGATCTTCCCTAAATAGTAAGCAACCTACCTTCGTTACATTAACGAACCATATTAAACACGGCGTCTTCAGCTTCCATTTGAAACCCTACAAGTAGCTCATAGTTATAGCGGCGTGCTTGCTCAATAGTTGGGATATATTGGCTAATAACTTCTTTGGACTGTGCGTTTCCAAATTCATCAAACCTCAGAGTAACGTCATATACACGTTTTGAAACAATCTGACTATTGTCTTTCACTACTGCCACAAAATATTCAACGTTCACGTCCCGGTCCATAAAAGCTGGGCCTGATTGCACGCCAATTGTAAATGTGGTTTGCGCTCGCACATCCCCGGCCTCTGTGCAGCTACTGCTAATATCCATTATGGATGCAGTATAAGTTACATCATCTGTCGTACGGCCTTCACCCTGAAACTTTACAAGCGTCCCCAAGTCACCAACAACGGCAACACCGAAACAGCGCGATACAGTCACTTCAAGCGGGTTTCTATTGCAGCCAGCCAACGTAAGCAGCAGCGCGGAAACAAACACAACACGAGTGAACATAGAAACCCTTTCAAAACTTCGGTCAGCATATTTTGCTGAATCTGGCGGCGATCATAAAAAGAAGGCTGCAAAAGCGCAAGCCAAGTTAACGCTTCTTTTCAAAGATATCTGTTCCCATATAGATAATACCGTTTCTAGGCTACTAATTAGGAGCCAACAGGGGCAAAAGTAAGGCATCCGAGCCATCTAGCTTGACCCACCCTCCTTAGCCGAGTAGCAAATAGAAACATTTTCAGTTTAGGAGAATACAGTTGCCCGATCGCAGCACCCAAAAAGTAAAAATTTTATTAGCAAACCCTCGTGGTTTTTGTGCCGGTGTGGATCGGGCGATCAAAATTGTCGAACTCGCTCTCAAAAAGTTCGGCGCTCCCGTTTATGTGCGCCACGAGATTGTGCATAATCGGTATGTCGTTGAAGGCCTTGAAACAAAGGGGGCTATCTTTGTTGATGAGCTAGATGAAGTGCCCGAAGACGTTCCTGTTGTCTTCTCAGCGCACGGCGTCCCCAAATCAGTACCTGCAGAAGCTAAGCGCCGGAAAATGATTTATTTGGACGCGACGTGCCCCCTTGTTTCAAAAGTACATAAACAAGTTGAACGCCACAAAGATAGAGGCCGTCATATCCTCATGATTGGCCATGAAGGTCATCCGGAAGTTATTGGCACCATGGGGCAAGTTGAAGAAGGCTCAATGACCCTTATTGAAACAGTCGAGGATGTAGACAAACTTGATGGAAGCCAATTCCCTGATTTATCTTATGTCACTCAAACCACGCTATCGGTAGATGACACTGCGGATATTGTCGCACGCCTTGAGGAAAAATTCCCTGAGCTAAAAAGCCCTCGCAAAGAAGATATATGCTACGCAACAACCAACCGCCAAATTGCAGTCAAGGCAATTGCTGAACGTGCAGACCGGGTCATTGTGATTGGGGCCCCAAACTCTTCAAATAGTAAACGACTTGTTGAAGTCAGCGAAAAAGAAGGCTGTTCTGCGCGGCTTGTAAGGCGCGCTGCTGAGCTCGACTGGGACTGGATTGAAGGCGCCTCCTCGATTGGCATTTCAGCAGGCGCTAGCGCCCCTGAGATATTGGTTGAAGAAGTGATTACAGCCCTTAAACAACGGTATACAGCATCTGTTGAGCTCATCACCACAGCTGAAGAAAATGTTGTCTTTAAAGTTCCTGCTCTTCTCAAGGATATTGCTTAATGGCCGTCTATACACAGGTTGATGACCTAACTTTAAACGCATTTCTCAGCAAGTATGACATCGGCACCGCCACTAGTTTTAAGGGCATTGCCGAAGGTGTTGAAAACTCCAATTATTTACTCGCAACAACCAAAGGGCAATATATCCTCACCCTTTATGAAAAGCGGGCTAACCCTGAAGATTTACCCTATTTTATTGATATGATGGAGCATCTGGCTAGCAAAGGCTTATCGGCTCCTCTACCCATACGCGACAAAAAAGGTGAAGCCCTTCAAACACTTGCCGGAAAACCGGCATGTATCATCAGTTTCCTCACTGGGGTTAGTGTTGACCATATGAGCGAAGACCACTGTGCGGAACTTGGCATCACACTCGCAAAAATGCACACAGCACTCTCCGATTACCCTGTAGAGCGTCCCAACGATTTATCCCTTGATGGATGGAAGCAGCTTTTCTCCGACACGAAGAATAGGGCTGACGAAGTGGCAACGGGCCTAAAAGACCTCATCGAAACAGAATTAGAGTTCCTCACTAAAAACTGGCCCACTGATTTGCCAACAGGGACCATTCACGCCGACCTATTCCCTGATAATGTGCTTTTTAGCGACACCAAGATTACCGGAATAATTGACTTCTATTTCGGCTGTACCGATAGCCTCATTTATGATTTGGCCGTTTGCATCAATGCATGGTGCTTTAATACAAATCATGAATTTGAAGCAGCCAAAGCCAAGCGGCTTGTAGAAATGTATGACATTGAACGAAAGCTCTCGCCCGCAGAAATTGATGCCCTGCCTATATTATGCCGCGGAGCTGCACTTCGGTTTTTGCTCACGCGCCTTTACGATTGGCTAAATCCAGTAGCAGGTGCAGTCGTTCGCCCCAAAGACCCAATGGATTATATTAAACGGCTAGAATTCCACCAAAATGTTAAGGATACTGCTAGTTATGTCGTCTGAAGATAAAATCGTAACCATCTACACAGACGGCGCTTGCTCTGGCAACCCAGGGCCTGGCGGCTGGGGCGCACTACTCTTATACGGCGATACGGAGAAAGAGCTAACTGGCGGCGAGTTTAATACCACTAATAACCGTATGGAATTAACAGCCGCTATTGAGGCTTTGACCGCTCTGCGCCGACGATGCACCATTCACCTGCACACTGATAGTATCTACGTAAAAGATGGTATTACCAAATGGATTACAGGCTGGAAGGCAAAGGGGTGGAAAACCGCAGCCAAAAAGCCAGTAAAAAATGAAGACCTTTGGAAAGCTTTGGATGCCGCTGCCACCAAACATGACATTGAATGGAAATGGGTCAAAGGCCATGCTGGTGATCCGGGCAATGAACGGGCTGACGCGCTCGCGAACCAAGGCATGACAATTTATAAACCAGACTGCTAGCATATAATAAATCAATATAGGGTGTGATCTATG
>CAXBKT010000109.1:0-12699 GCA_963976155.1 uncultured Kordiimonadaceae bacterium
TTTCAAAATTCAACGCTGGGTGCTATAGGGCGCCCGGCGTTTATTTTTGCCATTTCGCAGTTACGATAGTTTTCGGTATAAGAGTTAGATGATGTCAGAGAAGAAAAAAGCAGTAGTTCTACTTTCAGGTGGGCTAGACAGTGCAACAGTTGTAGCCATGGCACAGGCGGAGGGCTATCAGGTTCACGCCTTGTCTTTTCGCTACGGGCAGCGCCACTGTGTAGAACTGCAGGCAGCTGATGCAGTTGCCCAACACCTCGGCGTTACAGAGCATAAAACCGCTGAAATTGACCTGACACTTTTTGGTGGTAGTGCACTTACCGCCGATATTGACGTCCCAAAGGACCGGAATGAAGGCGAGATGGAAGCAGACATCCCTGTTACCTACGTACCTGCCCGCAATACAATCTTCCTATCGTTTGCACTTGCCTACGCAGAAACTGTTGGCGCAAAAGATATCTTCATTGGCGTCAATGCACTTGATTATAGCGGTTACCCTGATTGTCGCGCTGAGTTCATCAAATCTTATGAAGAAACTGCTAACCTCGGAACCCGAGCGGGCGTTACAGACGAAGAGCGTATTCATATACGGACCCCTTTGATCGATATGACCAAAGCTCAGATTGCAACAGAAGGCACACGGCTCGGCGTTAATTATGCGATGACAATCAGCTGCTATGACCCTGACCCTACAGGCGCAGCTTGCGGCCACTGCGACAGCTGTCTACTGAGGCAGAAAGGTTTTCGCGAGGCAGGCATTAGCGACCCAACCCGGTATCAGGACTAGTTATGGTTTATACAGTCAAAGAGATATTCTACACACTGCAAGGCGAAGGTGGACAAGCCGGGAGACCTGCTGTTTTCTGTCGCTTTGCAGGCTGTAATCTCTGGACTGGCCGCGAGGAAGATCGGGCAGCAGCTATCTGCAAATTCTGCGACACAGATTTTATTGGAACAGATGGTCCTGGTGGCGGAAAATTTAAAACAGCGGAAGAACTTGCGCACGCGGTTAAGGGGCACTGGACAGGCGACACGGGCGGTAAGCCTCTGGTCGTCTGCACAGGCGGTGAGCCGCTTTTACAATTAAACAAAGCCCTGATCATAGCATTTCATGATGCAGGATTCGAAATTGCCGTTGAAAGCAATGGCACGATCAAACCACCTGAAGGCATCGACTGGCTCTGCATCAGCCCCAAAATTGGCTCAAAGCTGATTGTAAAGTCTGGTCAAGAGCTTAAACTGGTTTACCCTCAAGATGGTGGTGACCCCATGCAGTTTGAAGATATGGCATTTGAGCATTTTTTCTTACAGCCTATGGACTGCGATAAACAGACAGAAAACACCGTGGCGTCAGTCAAATATTGCAAGACTCACCCAAGGTGGCGTCTGAGCCTTCAAACACATAAATTTATTGATATTCCTTAATAGTTTTACGACTATTGTCTTTTCTACAACACAAGTACTTATATAAAATAGCTGTACCTGTACGTGAACTAGCTTTGTAACTTCGGGAGAGTGATAATTTGAGCAGCAGCAAAATCCTGAAGAGGCTTGTTGGGCCGACAATATTATTCGTTATAGCAACAGGCTTACTCATAATGCTCACCGCTCTTGTGGTTGAAAAGCGGTACGAGCAACATGCTTTACAGCTAGCCCCTTTCCTTAACTCTCCTAGTAAAGTATGGAGCCACTCTGGGTATTATGCCGAGCACCCAAGAAATAGCATTAAGGCTTTCGAGACCGCTATAAATTTAGGTGCTGGGGGTTTGGAAATAGACGTCTATTTTGATGAAAGCCTACAAGAGTTTGTGACGTCTCATGATCAGCCATATGACCTCTTCAATGGAAAAATTCAAACGCTCACTGAAGTCCTGACGAAGTTTCATGCAACAACTTTTTATTGGCTAGATATTAAGAATCTAAGACAATTATCCTTTGAAAATAAGAAAAAAGCAGCTCAAACGATCGCTGCACTGACCACAAAATTAGGTATAAAAAACCGCGTTATAGTAGAATCTAAAAATGCTAAAGATCTTTCTACCTTTAATACGTTTGATATTGCCACGCTTTACCAAATCAGAGTTCATCATGATGAGCCTAAAGTCGTTCGCTGGTATAAAGGTCTCAATATCAAATGGGATATAGCACAACATCAAATATCTGCGCTCTCAATTGACTACTCCCGGTTTGGTCCTGATTTGCCAGCCATGTTCAAAGAAATGAGTATCTATCTATCGACAGTAAATGATGCCCAACAGGTCATCGCTGCAGGTGAATTTTCAAACATTAAAGTTATCCTGACAGACAGCGACTTTTTCCATATCCTCAATTGATTTAGACAGCCACGCCTTTCAATAAAGAACCAACAATGTATTTGAATACAGATTACAAAAACACACTATTAAAACCTGCAACACTGGCAATATTTTTACTGTGTGCCCTCATCTCAATTGGCGAACATTCCTCAAAGTATTGATCCACTGTGGCGCCACCACTATTGTATTCTACACGGGCATCTATTTTTTGAGGACATCCAGGCTAATACTTGGCCTTTTTGTACTCTTACTAATTACAGACCTATTTTCCCGACTATCGTATGATGCTGCACTTACAATAACAATCTGGATGAGTCTGTTTAATGCTCCAAAAAGTGAGGCCATTTCTTTCCTGTCTGAAAACATCCCATTGATTACGTTTAGTGCAATTCTCACTTGTTGTTTAGTTTTTCTCCGCCCTCCTGAGTTAAAGAAGCCAATAGTAAAAACTATTACAATATTCTCTTTCTCCTACATGCTTTTACCTACGCTATTTTCTTATCAGAGCCTTTTCCTAACAGAGGGATACCAGACCCACGTAAATCAATCTCGTGCAATGCGCACCTCGGAATATCTTATTGATCTTGAGCACATTGCTCTTGATATTGCATGGCGTCTCCCGATAGTTGAAAGCATAATTGGCATTTTGCACACAGCAGGCCATATGCAACCAGCAATCACCAAGAAAAAAACTACTCATTGGTTGAACGTCAAACAGAAAGATAATGTGCCAAATTTATTGGTATTGGTTATTGGCGAGTCGATGCGGGCAGATCATCTTGCATTGTATGGGTATAGCAAACCTACCACCCCTCAGCTTAGCCTTCTAACGGACGAACTCAACGTCTACAAAAATGCCTATAGTGCAGGTACAAGTACTTGGAACTCCGTACCTGCAGCATTAACATGGAATTCGGATATATCGGGCCCTGACCTTTCAATCATTAAACTAGCCCAAGCAGTCGGCTATAAGGTGCATTGGTTATCTAATCAGAGACCTTATGAAACATGGGGCATAACCGTTACGGCAATATCTAAACAAGCAGACATACAAACATACATCTCGAAGAATGCCTCCTCTCAGCAGCTTGATGGTGCTCTACTTCCATATTTTGATAAAATTTTGGAGGAAAGAAACCCTGAAGACAAAGATCTACTAATTGTACACCTCTATGGTTCTCATCTTACTTTTTCAGACCGTTATCCTCAGGATTTTGATATCTTTCAACGCTCAAACTATATGGCTAGTGAAGCGGCAATTGTTCCCCCATATGACAACAGCATTTTGTATACAGATTATATTTTAAGCAGGCTTATCTCTAAGCTCAAGCCGTTTGGTGGTGGGTTAATCTTCTTTGCGGACCATGGCTTGGCAGACAAGCGCAGCCCCATACCCTTAAAACATGATGTAAGGGCCAACGTCTCTCTCAATTCCTTACATGTACCACTTCTGACTGCGGGTCCCAACCGCAATACACTGCCAGATCAGAGCACATATTCTCTATACTATTTTCCGTGTCTCTTCTCTGCATGGAGCGGTATTGAGGCAACCCAGCTTGGCAACGCAGATCAATGTACCAACGCTCTGAGTACAGACATAATTAGTTATCTTGGCGCAGACTTGACTCTAAAACAGGTTCCAGCGCCAAACCAGCTTAACTAGCCACGGCCTCTATAAGTAGGCACGCCTTGGTCTGGCACCCAAACACCTGTGGGAGACTCACCCGTTTGGAAAAACACATCAATTGGGATACCACCTCGTGGATACCAATACCCACCAAGCCGGAGCCACTTTGGCTGCATCTCATCAACAAGGCGCTGTGCGATACCAACGGTGCAATCCTCATGAAAAGCTGCGTGATTCCTGAACGATTGTAAGAAGAGCTTAAGTGATTTGCTCTCAACAAGCTTACCATTTGGGACATAATCGAGCACCAAATGTGCAAAATCAGGCTGGCCCGTCACTGGACAAAGGCTTGTAAATTCCGGACACGTAAACCGAACAAGATAATCAGTGCCTAAACGCGGGTTTTGTACCATTTCAAGAACGGCTTCCTCAGGCGTGGCTGGCGCGGCCGTTGTTTGCCCTAACTGACCAAGGCCTTCGTATATATCATTACTCATTTTTCATACCCTCATTCACTATCTTGCTCAAGTTTGCCCCTATGCGCTTTCTCAGCTTTTCTGTCAAAAGAATTCGAAAACAGGCCAGTCTCACTCACAAACGATATCAACAATTTACGCCGAGGACCCCACAATCTCACGACGAATTATTGAAATATAATTACCGAAAAATTAACATTTTTATTAGATTAATTCAGTTTTCGTTAATATGGCTCCTTTATACTTTACTATACAGGCCAAGAAATGGCCTCGCCTACATCCGCTAAAATGCACCGTAGGCAGAAAGGAGAAGAAGTATGTCATCCACACAAATTGCACGTTTCGGCCCAGGACAAGTAGTACGTCATCAGCGTTTTGGATATCGCGGTCTAGTTTTTGATGTTGACGCTACCTTTAATCAGTCTCCTGAATGGTACGACGTTATGGCGGAATCTTTCCCTCCAAAAGACCGCCCTTGGTACTATATTTTGGTGGACGGTGAACAACACACAACTTATGTATCTGAGGAAAACCTGATGCTTTGCGAAGAAACATCAGCCTTTGAACACCCTTTGCTAACGAGCCTATTCCGCTTTCGAAAAAGCGGCGATATAGCAAGCCGTTTGGTAATGAATTAAAGATAACTTTAGGTACCTCAAGGAGGGTGTTTACTCACCCTCCCCATAAACTATTATGGTGATTGAAATTAGGTGCTATGCCCCTTACTGTTGACCGTGACTATTAATTTGAGGTTCCGTCAATGCATCCTTCGCCTTTAGTATCAACAGATTGGTTGGCCAGCAGACTTGAAGACTCGCAAATTGTGCCAATCGATGCCTCATGGCACATGCCTGATACAGGCCGAAAGGGGTCAGTTGAATACCTAACAGGTTTAATTCCTGGAGCCATATTCTTTGATATTGATTTAATTGCGGACACGACTTCAGAACTGCCCCACACCATGCCTTCAGAAGCTTCCTTCCAAAAAACAATCAGAGCATTTGGTATTTCCGATGACGATACCATCGTTATTTATAACAAAGGCGATACACCAACCGCTGCTAGGGTTTGGTGGATGTTCCGTACTATGGGCCACGAGAATGTTTTTATGTTGGACGGCGGGTACAGCAAATGGGTTGCCGAGAACAGACCAATCACGAAGGAAACATCCAAGCGACCACCAAGTCGATTTAAAGCAGTATATAAACCCTCTTTATTAAGAGATACCAACGCGGTGGTTGCCAACCTCAAACATAAACAAGAGCAAATTTTGGACGCACGGTCTGTAGGCCGTTTTAATGGCACTGTTCCAGAACCCAGAGCCGGCCTCAGTGGCGGCCATATACCTGGTTCCAAGAACCTGCCGTTCACTGATTTATACCAACCTGATGGAACCTTAAAAGCCGTTGCTGACTTAAAGGATATTGTTGAAGCTGCCAACATTGACTTAAAGTCACCCATAACAACCAGCTGTGGCTCAGGCGTAACGGCGTGTAATTTAGCAATTGCATTCGCAGCAATTGGAAAATGGGATGTCGCTGTTTATGATGGCTCATGGACAGAATGGGGCAGCAACAAAAGCTTACCTATCACTCAGTAAAATTATTCACACATATTTTAGAGTTTTCAATGACCAAAAACACAAATGACACAACACTTGTAACTGCTGGCCGCAAAAAAGAATGGACACATGGCATTGTAAACCCTCCTGTTTATCGTGCATCCACTTGCCTATTTGACACCTACGCAGAAATGCGTGAGCGTGTCGCTGATCCGGCTGGTAACAAGCTATTTTATGGCAGGAAGGGAACGCCAACACATTGGGCTTTTTCAGATGCTATGACAGAGTTAGAAGGCGGTGCTGGCACAATGCTATACCCGAGTGGTGTGGCCGCTGTTACTGGTGCTATTCTCGCGCTGGTTAAAGCAGGCGACCATGTTCTTATCACCGATAGCGCCTATGAACCTACTAGGTCATTCGCAAATGGCTTTCTGAAACAAATGGGCATTAGCACGAGCTACTATGACCCTAAAATTGGCGCGAACATTAAGAACCTCTTAAAAGAAAATACTACTGTTGTTGTCACAGAAACACCGGGCTCCCTAACCTTTGAAGTTCAAGACTTGCCCGCTATATGCGAGGCTGCAAGGCAGCATGGCGCTTATGTAATTACCGACAACACATGGGCTACACCGCTACTATTAAACCCCCTAGAGGTAGGTGCTGATATTTCCATACATGCCTGCACGAAATATGTAGGCGGCCATTCTGATATTATGCTCGGCAGTGCGACAGCCAACGACCGTACCTTCAAAAAGCTACAACGAACAGCGTTCCAGCTTGGCCACACAGTATCCCCCGACGATGCTTTCCTTGCTCTGCGTGGTCTGCGCACTCTCGGTGTGCGCCTTAAGCAACACGAAGAAAATGCCCTTAAGGTCGCTGCATGGCTGCAAGAAAGACCTGAAGTAGCAACTATCCTGCATCCTGCATTTGAAAGCTGCCCTGGGCACGACATATGGGCAAGAGACTTTGCTGGGTCCTCAGGACTTTTCTCCATCGTCCTCAAAGAAGGTAGCTATGCTGATACCGCTGCTTTGGTTGATGATATGAAACTCTTTAAAATGGGGTTTAGTTGGGGTGGTTTCGAAAGCCTTATTTTACCAAGCGACCCAACAACCAGCCGCACAGCTGTTAAATGGGAAAAAACGGGTCCAGTCATAAGGCTCCACATTGGTCTAGAAGATACTGACGACCTTATTTCTGACATGGCGGCAGGCCTTGCACGTTATTCCGCACACCTGAAAGCCTGATGTTCACAACTGTCGAAATAGAGGCACTAATATTGAGCCTGAAAGTTGCTCTATGGGCAACTTTTTTAACTCTACCTCTTGCCATACTAACAGCTTATATTCTCGCTCGAAGGCAGTTTTGGGGTAAGTTTTTTGTGGATACAGTTGTTCATATCCCCTTGGTCGTCCCCCCTGTGGTTATAGGGTATCTGCTATTAATTTTGTTGGCCCCAAACACAACTATTGGCGGTTGGTTATCTTCCCTTGGGTTAAGCCCCGCTTTTAAGTGGCAAGGTGCTGCAATCGCAAGTGGTTTAATGGCATTCCCCCTTATGGTCCGAAGCATCAGACAAGCGTTTGAGGCAGAACCTGTGAAATACCGCGAGGTAGCAACAACACTTGCCATTCCTCCTTCCATCCAATTCTGGAAAATAAGCCTTCCCTTAGCTTATCCAGGCATTCTGTCCGGCACTGTTTTGGGCTTTGCCCGCGCCATAGGAGAGTTTGGAGCAACGATCACCTTCGTTGCCAACATTCCCAGCTTAACACAAACACTGCCACTTGCCCTATATAGCGCAGCTCAAACCCCAGGAGGCGAGGCGCCCGCAGCAAGACTTGCACTTTTATGCCTTGTACCAGCACTAGCTAGTCTTGCTGCCTCAGAGTGGCTTAGTCGGCGCGCGAAATTGAAGGCACAGCCGATATGATACTCCCTAAATACGATATTGGGATTTCTTGGTTGCAGAATGAAACACTCTCCCAAGCTAATTTTATCATTGGTGTTGGTGTCACCGCGCTCATTGGCCCATCAGGGGCAGGCAAAACCACAATAGCCCGTATGATAGCGGGATTAGCCCAACCGGATAATGGAAAAGTATATCATGGGCCTCAAGTGCTCTTTGATAAAGCATTAGGTGTGAACATGCGCCCGTGTGAGCGCAGCATCGGCTATGTAACACAAGAGCCTGCCTTGTTCCCTACTATGACAGTCGAAAAAAATATCCTCCTGTCAGCCCAAATTTCACAGCAAGAAATACAACACTTGTGCGCGATCACTAACATTACCGACTTGTTAAGACGCAATCCACAAACCCTCTCGGGTGGAGAAGCTCGACGCGTCTCTATAGTACGGGCCCTTGCCGCAAAACCAAAACTACTCATTTTAGATGAACCCATGAATGGGCTAGACCCTAAACTAAGAAAAAGCCTACTCACACTTATTCGGAAACTGAGCCACCAAACCAATACACCAACCTTGCTAATAACGCACCAGATTGAAGAGATGCTAACCGCAGCCGACCACGCAGTGTTAATGGCAAACAACTGCACACCAGTCTCAGGGAACATTGAGCATGTCTTGTCTGCCTCAGAAACAAGTGAGTACCTTGGCATTGACGACGCAGGCTCAATACTTGAAGCAACAGTCTCTGGACGTGCCGATGGGCTTTTAATAGCCACAATCGGCGCTCAAAAAATCTGGTTACCTGATGACGGCGAAATTGAAGGCAGTAAGCTACGACTGCGCATACTCTCTCGAGACGTTGGAATTTCTGCTCACCACCTAGAACAAGTAAGTATGCTCAACCAACTTGAGGTTAAAATTTCCAACTTAACGGCCAGAGCCCAAGATCAATTGCTTACTCTTTCCCTTAAAGGCTCCAAACAAATACTCTTAGCTCGTATAACTGGAAAGTCAGTTGCTGATATGCAATTGACAGAGGGAACTAGTGTGCATGCTCTAGTCAAAGCTGTCGCTGTCAAAGAGGTAATGATCAGCTAAGCGATAGAATAATGTTTTAAAAATGCTTTCGAAAACTTATTTGGAAAATATCGTTCTTTTGGTCACTAGAAAAACCAATAGTTTCGCGTGCACCCCTCTCACTAGAGATATGCAGATACTCTAATAAAAGAACATCTTTCTTAAAAACATTGGCAGAAATTGCCGCAGTCAAAGCTGTTCCATTCTCATTATTATCATCAAACTCTTCAAACGAATTATCATCAGTACCGAACCAATCATAGCGAGCACTCACCCGAAACCGGTCTAGTTTCTTTGTGAGAAGAACAAAACCAGCATGATAATCGACATCTACATAACGTTGTCCGTACCGCCAAATGCCGCCCATCTTGGTATTACCCAACATATACTGGGAAATGAATTTGACCTCATTTGACAATTCCGCCTCAATGTACCAGTTCCAAAACTTAGTATCCCAAGCATATTGTTTATTTTTTATAACCTCTGGATTTCCACGGTTGTCATAATAAAACGCCCCAACCTGTATATTATCTCCGTATTGCCAATCAAAAGCACCATAAAAACCTGGGCGGTTATCGATTTCTCTTACAGGGCGCACCCAAAAAGGCTGTTTAATGAAATCACTATCAGGTCCAATTTGAGGCAATTCAGCTAAAGGAAGCTCGCCAAAAGCACCGACTTTAGCATCCCCTAAGCCCCAACCTCGAAAGGCAAGCAGTGTACCCGCAGGATCGTTGAAACCAAAAATTGCAGCTGTTAGAGATAAAGTATGCACCTCCCCTTTGTAAGTGGCCAGTGCTTCTAGCCCTAGCGTGCGAATTTCCTCTCCAACCCAACTATTCACAGCCGAGGGCGTAATTGTGTAAGGCGAAGTCCAAGCTACACCTACATTCTCACGAGAAATATGAGGGAAAAACAAACCCGCTTTTAAGCTATATTCAAAGGCGGATATCGGTACAGGCTGATATTTGACAAAAGCTTCAACAATATCCACCCCCCTATCCTGCTCGGGGTCATACTTTAAATGAAGAAAGCTTTTAACATTCCATGTGATATCCGCCTTCGCAAGAAGTGAAACCTCAGATAAACGGGCATGTGTTCGACTACCGCCCTCTCGTGTGCCACCGTACCGACCTTTACCAAGCCAACCATTGAACCAACTAGGTTCACCAGACGCAAATGCCAAGCGGGCATCAGCATAAAGCTCTATATCAATCGGAAATTTTTTCGGTTGAGCCACAACATTACTAGTAGTGCCGATAATTAAAGCGGCAAACAAACCAGCCTCGTAAAGCTTTATTGTTCTAGGCCCAATCAAACTTTGCCTCTTTCAAGAAAACCTCAAGATCAGCCGCAGGAAGCGGCCTGCTGATAAAATAACCCTGCAAAGTATCACAGCCGTAATCCCTAAGCATCTTCAATGATACTTCGTCCTCAACGCCTTCCGCAGTAATTTTCAAACCAAGATTGTGACCCAGTTCAATTGTAGAGCGTACTAAAATACGGTCTTCTTCATTGTGTGCTAACTTCAAAACAAAAGATTTATCAATCTTGAGTTCATTCACTGGAAGTTTTTTAAGATAACTTAGTGACGAATAACCTGTCCCATAATCATCAATTGAAAGCTCCATCCCCATTGCACTCAGCATATTCAACACATCAAGTGCGCGGTTCATGTCATGCATTACAGCACTTTCCGTTACTTCCAACTTCAGATTGGCTGCAGACAAAGAGTATTCATTTAGTAGCGCCAGCACCTGCCCTGGCAGGTTTTGATTCATCAAGTCACTTGTCGAAAGATTGAGAGCAACCGTAAGATCAAGGCCCTTCTTCTTCCATTTTGCACACTGAGAAACAGCCTCTTTCAAACCCCACTCGGTTAGGTGCCTGATATCACCAGTTCGTTCGGCAAAAGGAATAAAATCATCTGGCGGAACAAACCCACGCGTTGCACTGTTCCAGCGCACCAGAGCCTCTACTGAAGAGATCTTCCCCGCAGCCAAATCATACTTTGGCTGATAAGCAAATGTTACTTCTCCCGTTCCAAGCGCTTCCCGTAGATCACTCATCATCGACAAACGGCTTTTAAACGCCTCACTATTATCTGCCACATAGGATGCTACGCCTTTGGCCGAAGATCGTGCCGTATCAAGGGCCGAATTAACGTGCTGCATCAATTTCGCAGGATCCCGGCTATCATCAGGGAAATGTGCCAATCCAATTTTAACACTGGCGTCAATCGTAATATCGGAAACACTGAAGGGTGTTAGGAAGGAGTTAACAATAAGGGACGGCACCACACTTACGCCAGCAATATCACCTAAAATGAAACAAAACGATTCAGTTGAAACTCGGGCAACTGGGCTTCCAACAATTGTTTCAATCCGCTTACCAATACCTTTTAGAAGTTCGTTGACATGATTATGATTTAATACACTCCTTAGTTCAGCTAGTTGCTGAACTTCTACGACTGCGACAACAAATTTCTCTTTAAGGTCTACAGCCTCCTCTAGCTCTTTCTCAAAAAAGTTACGATTTGAGAGGCCCGTTTCACTATCGTGGTATGATTGAAAAACAATTCGTTCTTCCCGCTCTTTAACCGCGTCAACCATCTGGTTAAAACTTGAAGTCAAATCGGAAATTTCATCGTCACTACCTGGCGCGTGCACTTCCCGGTACTGACCCGTTGCTATTTGTTTGGTCGCACGAGCTAGCCGCCTTAAAGGCCTAGTAACACCCCGAGAGATAACAACGCTGCCGCCTACCAGCATCAGGAGACTTACAAACAAAATTCCTGATAAGGTGATAGCAAGAGCCATATAAGGCTGCAGAGCCTTATCCAGAGAGAAATATACCAACGCAGCAATCTCTCTTGTGTCTGGCGACTGTTCAACTAGAGAAAGCCGCCAAAACATAAATTCCTCACCGCGGAATTTTTTCCGGAACACTGCCCCCATATCAGCATGCATTTCCCCGGTCACAAATTGACTTAATCTGTCTCTTTCTGAAGTGGATGATGCAAGCTTATAGCGCCCTTCATCTTCAAAAAGAAAAGCCACTTCAAGATCAATAGGCGACAGGCCTTTAATTTCAAGTGCAGCCACCCTGTCGAGTTCTATTCCAAGAGCAATCCAAGCAACAGGTAGCGGCGCACGTACAGGCACCACCACAAGCTCATAAATCTGGCCATTAAACTCTACAATTGTTTGAGCAACACCTTCTTGTTCAGCTGTCTCTCTTAAACTATCAGGTAGCGAAGGCGTAGCACCAGAATTAGCACCATTTTGATCTACAGAGATAATGGTGTTGTCGCTGTCATATACAAACGCTAGGTCTGCGCCAATCCGGCCTGATAGATTACGCAGTGCGGAGCTAATCGTCGCAACATCACCGGTACCCACCGCCTGCCTAAAGCCAAAATCACTTGCCAAATCTTGGGCGCGTCCACCTAGATCAGAAATTCTCTCATCAATAATACGTTCAAAAACCCGTGCAGAGGCGCTCAATTGATCCTGCACTTGTTCCCCAACGTTACGCGTAACAGACGTATAGAAGGCGAGAATAATGATCCCTTGAACTACTAAGAACAGGGCCAGATATACAATCGTCAGTTTTGTTTGAAATTTCACAGATCGCATCAATTATACTCTTGTCCATCAGCCCCTTTTTGTCGCCGCCTAACCGACCGCATTTCAAGAGAAATCTCAAAATCACTGAGACTTTCAGCCA
>CAXBKT010000110.1:0-12457 GCA_963976155.1 uncultured Kordiimonadaceae bacterium
AACGCGCACCACTGCCCTGTACCCATGCTGTACCGTCAGGGCTAAGGGCCTCATCCTCGATATTCCAATCACCTAGATACCGCCCAAACTGTTCCAGAGGGCCGACTTTACATCCCGCGTCATCACCCATCAACACCGTGTCTAAAGCGTTCTCGGCATTCACGCTTATGCTCTGCGCGCCCAACAAAAAAAATGAAACTAATATTTGTAATACCCGCATTTTACCCCTCTCTCACATAACGCTACTCGGCACTAGTTTTCACCATTATACCCCAAACCTCCAACAGGAAAAATCAGTAGGTATTCCGTCCACTGAAAGTAGCTGACCACTTATCGCTTAATCACCACCATTAGCCGCATCTGAATGGTTCGTTATAAACTACACCTTAGAGTAAAGTTTTTGGTAGGGGATTAAGTGTGAAAACAAATAGGCGGGTATTTCTGAAGCTTTGTTCAATCACTGGTGGAGGTTTACTACTCAATCTCGCTCTTCCCCTCAAGATGTCAGCATCAGATCAAGGCCAATCATTTCAAGCAAATATTTATCTGCGTTTTAATATTGATGGGACCATCGTTTACAGGGACACAAAACCAGAAATGGGTCAGGCCATCTCAACTGGCTTAGCCATGGTTGTTTGTGATGAACTAGGCGCTGATTGGTCTAAGCTTATCGTGGATCGCCCACCGCTTATCGACAAAATGGAAATCAATCATTCGCTGGCTGGTTCCGCAGGCAGTAACGGTATGTTATCCGCCTACACACCACTGAGGCAAGCTGCCGCAAACCTACGCCAAATGTTTGTACTTAGCGCCTGCGAAATATGGGGAAGTAAAGAAAGCGACTGTAAAGTTGAAAACAGTCAGGTTATTCACCGACAGACTGGTGCAACGATAGAATTCCAGAACCTATTTTCTGCCGTCACAAAACAAACTGTTCCGACAGAGGCTCCCTTGAAGGATGAAGCAGATTTCACCCTTATTGGTACCGGTGTACCCATACTTGAAAATCAGGCCATTGTGACCGGCCAGCAATCATTCTCAATCGATGTGAATCTTGAGGGCATGGTGCATGCCAGTATCGAACGTTGTCCCACCACTGATGGTACCTTAACTTCTTTTGACGACAGTGAGTGCCTAGCGACAAGGGGTGTTACACAAACAGTCGCAATGCCCTCCTTTTTGCAAACAGCTGCTAAAGGTTCCGAATGGCAAGAAAAATATCGCGGTAGCAAATGCGGTGTCGCTGTCATTGCAAACTCAACATGGGCTGCCAATAATGGCCGCAAGGCTTTAAAAGTAAACTGGAGCGCGAGCAAGTATAGTGGCTATGACACACAGCGTGCAAAAGCCGAGACACTCAGTTTACCTGAAGAAAAAATACGCAACGTGGCAAGCTTCGGCAAAGTGAGTGAAACACTTATCCAAGTCCCCAACAAAAAGACTTTCCACAGCCGTTACTATAATCCCTATCAGGAAAATGCGCAGATGGAACCCCTCAATGCGGTTGCCAACTATGATGGGGAAACACTGACTATATGGGCAGGAAGCCAATCGCCCATGCAGGCAATAGGCTATGTTGCCGAAGTAACGGGTGTGCCCATTGATAATATTATTCTGCATTCAATGCGTTCTGGTGGCGGGTTTGGTCGCCGGTACTTCTATGATTTTATCGCAGAAGCTGGATATTTAGCTGTAACACTCAGGAAGCCCGTAAAAGTAACTTGGACCCGTGAAGACTGCATCCAGCACGGTAAATACCATCTTGCCCGGCACGATGAACATACCCTAGCGCTTGATGAAAATAATAACCCCCTTGCTTGGGATACCCTAGTCTCCAGTGGCTCAAACTATGGATACATGGGCCGCAACATCATGCTTGACTATTACGCCGGTGCAACACCGCACCGTAGCACCCGGCACGCAGAGGGCGATACACTGGTCTTATTCCCCGGATCATGGCGCAGTGTTGGCGCCCACCCGGAAGGCTTGGCACGAGAGTGTTTTATTGACGAAGTGGCTGCACAGCTTGACGCTGACCCACTCGACCTCCGGCTACAGTGGTTATCAAACAAAGCAAGCCACTTTGAAGAAAGGCGTTTGAATGAAGCCGCTTTTAACCGCCGTTTAGAACGACAAAATGGCTTAATCTCTATCTTGAAAAAAGCTAAAGAAACAAGTGACTGGCAACAGTCCTTATCGCCTACACAGGGCAAAGGCATTTCACTCAGTTATTTTTACGGCACCTATGTATGTCAGATGGCGTATGTGAGTTTGGTAAATGACAAAGTTCACATTGATAAAATCGTTTGTCTATTTGAATGCGGACAAGTGGTTAATCCGCAAACCGTTAGAGCTCAAATTGAAGGCAGCATTATTTGGTCCTTATCTGCATTGCTAAACCCTGCAATTGACGTGGAAGACGGCAAAGTCCTTCAATCCAATTTTGACGATTACCCTGTGATCCGGATGGATGCAGTGCCCGAAATTGATATTCAAATTCTCAAAAGCAATCGTTCACCTAACAGAGTGGGGGAAGCAGCCGTACCAGACACTGGCCCAGCAGTTTTAAATGCCATTTTCAACGTGACCGGCGAACGTATTCGTGAACTACCAATCCCTGAACGGCTATTAGCTTAACTTACTAGCTCTAGCCTACACCAAACAATTTACGTATGGTCTTGCTTCAACGCGTGAATTTCGGGGAGGAGCACGACAATGCAAAGGTATTCGAGAAGCCGTAGAGGTTTTCTAATTGGAAGTAGCCTTGTTACAGGCGCCCTCGCCTTAAGTCGCACTGCTACTGCACAAACTCAGGCGCCCATACCCGCCCTTCCGAATGCACCGCTAGATGATATTGCACGTGATGAAGCCTATTGGGGAAAAGTGCAGGCGCACTATTCCCTTACCGATAATGTCACGAACTTAGAGAATGGCTATTGGGGTGTGATGGCTGAGCCGGTACTTCAAGCCTACAAAAAACATACTGATTTCATAAATAAGCAGAACACCTATTTCGCCCGGCGCGAATGGGGAGGAACCTATCAAACTATCCGTGAAAAAACCGCAAAATTCCTGAATGTAGACACAGATGAAATAGTCATAAGTCGGGGAGCTACAGAAGCACTTCAGGCCCTTATCGCTGGCTATAAGAATCTAAAGCCCGGCGATGCAGTTCTTTATGCCGATCTTGACTATAGTGAAATGAAAAACGCCTTTCGTTGGCTCGAAGAACGCCGCGGCGTGAAAGTGATCAAAATAAATTTTCCAGAACCTGCCCACTGGGAAAATGTCACTGAAATGTACCGCCGCGCCTTTGAAGCTCATCCAAATATTAAACTCATGCTCATGACACACCTTAACAATTGGACTGGCCTTATTAGCCCCGTCAAAACGGTTGCCAAAATGGCTAAGGAACGCGGCATTGACATCATACTAGATGCTGCCCATTCAGTGGGGCACGTGGATTTTGATATCCGTGATTTGGGCTGTGATTTTGTTGGTGTGAACCTCCACAAATGGGTTGGTGCACCCATCGGAGCTGGCGTTATGTACGTCAAAAAAGAGCGTATCAAAGATATTGATACTTACATGGGTCGGGACCCAAAGTCCGAAGAAATTACGGCACGCATGGATACCGGCACCGTGAACTTTGCAGCCTATATGACCATCCCAGATGCCATAAACTTTCACAATAAAATTGGCACCAAAGCAAAACAGGCACGCGTGACATACTTGCGTAATTTATGGGTAGATGGGGTACGCAATACTGGCGGCATTGAAATACTTACCCCTGATGACCCCAAGATGGTTGCTGCGCTTACATCGTTTCGACTCAAAAACGAACTATCAACCCAAGGTAACAATGCCATCAGCCGTATACTTGCAGAAAAATATGGCGTTCTAACCGTCCGCAGGACAGGGCCTGCCAAAGGAGACTGTGTCCGTGTTACGCCGTCTATTTATAATACCCCGAGTGATGTCATAAAATTAGCAGCAGCCCTTAAAGATATGGCTCGCTAAACCGCACACTCTAGTTAGGGGCAATATCATCCGTTTTATTAGACAGTAAACGGATGATAACTTCTGTCCCCTCGCCCTCTTCGCTATGGAACTCCATTTGTCCGTCATGCAGTGAAACTAAGGACTTGGTAATTGATAAGCCTAAGCCAGTAGACTCCTCAATATTATCCGCCGCATGATGAGCTGTAACATACGGGTTCATTAGGTCTTTAAGCTTATCCTTGGGAATACCAATGCCTGTGTCACGTATACTTATTTGGCAGAATTTTTCTTTCTGACTGGTGGTTACTATTATCTTACCCCCCCGCCGGAGTAAACTTAAGAGCATTTCCTAATATATTGATCAGTATCTGCTTAACTGCCCTAGAATCAGCCCACAAAGCCACCTGTGGCCCACGCTCAATGCTTTCTAGGGCAACACCCTTGTCATCGGCACGTTGCCTTAACAAGTTAACACTAGAGTTCACGACCTCAGATACATCCAATTCAACCGGCTCCAATGTATATTTACCAGCTTCTATTTTGGATAGATCAAGAATATCATTAATCAACTCAAGCAAATACCTCCCGCTATTCTCAATGTCCTGAGCATACTCAATATATTTAATCTGAGAAATCTGACCAAGATATTGATTTCCTATAACTTCGGAAAATCCAATTATTGCATTAAGTGGCGTTCGAAGTTCATGGCTCATGTTGGCTAAAAAGTCTGATTTAGTTCTGCTCGCCTGTTGCAATTTTTCAACAGTTTCGTTCAACTCTTTAGTCAGAGTATTGCGCTCTGTTATATCCAGAATAAAAGCCACAAAAACCGGAGGAGCCTCTTTTGCCGCAAGCTGCAAATGTACTTCAACCGGATAATCCGTACCATCTTTTCGCCGGTGTACGGTATTGAAGATAATTTTTTCGCTCTTACCACTTTTAAGTGGGGCGACTATTTCAGTAAACTTATCCAGTGTGTGTTGCGGCTTAATATCAACAGGGGTCATCCCCTTTAATTCTTCAATGGTGTACCCAAGGTTTTGTCTCGCACCGTAATTTACACTTGTAAACAAAAGGGTCTTAGCATCAAATATATATACCTCATTCAGAGATAGTTCCACAATACGGCCTAGTAGTTCCGCGGCTTTCTCAGTTTTCTTTTTCCCCGTATTATCTTCAACAACAGATATAAAAAAATCTGGAGTGTTGTCTTTTTTTCTCACCAAAGAAACAGTTAAATTGACCCAAACAACGGACCCATCCTTAGCAATATAACGCTTCTCCATATCATACGCATCAATATCGCCCGCCTTCAAACGCTCTACATTGGCCAAATCGCCGCCTAGGTCATCGGGGTGCGTGATATTTTGAAACTTCATTCCACTGAGTTCTTCAGCCGTGTACCCTAACAGGTGACACAAATGCTTATTTACAAGCAACCAGCTACCATCTAAACCCACATGAGAAACCCCAACCGCTGCTTGATCAAAGGTTTCTCTATACTTCATCTCACTAAGCCGCAACGCCGAATGTGCTGCCTGTTTCGCATGAAAAAATGGCTTTATTACCCATACATAAAATACTGCGATCAGTAATATGGTTCCCGCGGTTTCGCTAACCGCCGACAGTACTGTATGAACTGCAGGATCTGCCAATTGCTCAATTAGCAATGAAAAAACTACCGACCAAACAACTTTCGCAACAACAAGAATAATTAATATCCCCAACACTCCCATATATCGAGGTTGTGAAAACATCCTGTTAAGCAAAGCTTTGAGAAAGGTAAAAGTTATCACAGTACTCCTGCATAAATGCATCGGGTAAAAGGAGATATAGCTTCAAAATCTACACGTGCACAAACTAGCCAACATTCGTTAAAACTCACTTAAAGTATTATGAAAACTGTGAATTCATACCCAACATTTCCCTAGTGGTCCCGAGAAGAGGCTCTAGCAGCTAGTCATCAATGGTGATCGCAAATATTACGCTTCGATAAGGGCTGTAACAAAAGGCCATCAATATCGGTTTTCCTTTCCCCAAATCGGCTTATATCTAGAAACATCTTGGGCAATATTGCGGAGTTATTATGCCAGAAATTACATTATTCGGTTGGTTTCACACGCTTATGGGTGTTGTTGCGCTTGTTGCAGGCATTTATACGCTGGCGAAGTTTAAAGTCATTGAGCTAGATAATAGATCCGGTCAAATTTCCCTTGGTTGCACGCTTGTTGCAGCGGTTACCGCCCTTGCAATATACCGTCGCGGTGAATTTGGGCCAGCACACGCACTTGCAGTACTAACGCTACTCGCCCTGATTGCCGGTACGATTGCCGCAAAAACAAAAATACTTGGCAAACTTTCACCCTATGCACAGGCTATGAGTTATTCAGCACTTTTCCTGTTTCACATGATCCCAGCAATCACTGACGGCCTTATGCGTCTACCTGTTGACGCACCTATTGTGACAGACTTCGCAGACCCGCTGCTGCGTGGTTTCTATTTGGCATTTTTGGTGACGTACCTTATCGGGTTTGGCCTTCAAGTTATGTGGCTACGTAAACAGCCACGTAGGCTTGATACCACTAGGCCCTATCAATCAGCTTCAACTTGTCTAAATCGATTCAGCTAAAAGCCTTAATCAAGAACCCCAACACACATTTAGCCATCAAGAAAAGGGATTCGTAAACACGTATCGCTGTTGACAAAACAGCGCTTCGTGTTTACGTACTCAGTAAATGACCGACTGATCAGTCATAAATATTGAGTTAGATTAATGAGACCAAAAATTGGAAAAGACAAAATACTGGAAGCCGCCATTGGCCTATTTACCAAACAAGGTTACCATACCACAAGCGTAAGCCAAATTGCTGAAGCAGCAGGAGTTTCAAAGGGACTCACATATAACTACTTTAAAAGCAAAGATGACCTGTTACTCGCCATCATCAATGATGCCACAGACAGAATGTTTGCTGTCGCGGAGAGAATAAATACGGATGACAGCTTTGAAGTAACGCTCCGCGCGTTTCTTGATGGCATCAGCCACACCCTCAAAAGTAATAAAGAGTTTCTCTCTTTCCAGTTGGGCTTACTTCTTCAACCTGAACTTCGACCTATTATTGAAAAGCCGCTTCAAAGCCGCGCAGAACACCTTCTGCAAGCCACAGAAGCAATGTTCAAGAATATAGAAATAGCAAATACTCACCTCACTGCTAGACGACTACTCGCCGAAATAGACGGTATCGGCCTGCATTATCTTTCAATTTTTAAGAATTACCCTCTCGATAAGATGCTGGACCAGCTGTTCGAGAGTTATAGGACCTTATCCAAATGACACATTATACTTTCACCAAAACAACCGCGGAACAAACCGCTGCCATGCAACAAACCTTCTGGTCACAAGCAACAGCACCACTTGATGGCATGTGGTTATCCTTTGCGTCGATGGCAGACCACTATGCCATCAGTCACGGTGACACCGTGATCGGGTATTGTGCCATTAACAGCGAGCAGAAACTCTTGCAATTTTTCGTTGTCCCCGGCCACGATACTGGTGTTATTTTTGAGGTTCTTATCAAAGAAGTCAACGTAACAGGCGCCGTGGTTTCCACCGCAGAACCACACTATTTATCGCTGTGTCTCGACAAACAAACTTCACTGTCTGTGAATGCATTAATGTACCACGTACTAGATGACAGCACGACTGAGCCTGCAACCTTCCCCGAAGGGTCAGACTTTAAACCGGTCACTTCAGACCAGCTGGAAACTGCCGTTGAATTTGCGCATCAAGCTTTGGGGGCCGACAAAGGTTGGCTAACCGGATATTACACCGAGCGCATTGCCGGTGAAGAACTGATTGGTCTTTGGCAAGGTGATACATTGATTGCTGCGGGGGAATGTCGTCCATGCAAAGAACAACCAAAGTACGCAGATGTTGGCATGGTAGTTTCACCAGACTACCGTACTAAAGGGCTAGCCACCAACATACTCCGTGAGTTGATTTTGATGAGCCACCGCAAAGGCCTAAAACCGATTTGCTCCACTGAGCAGGGCAACATTGCGGCCCAGAAATCCATCACACGCGCAGGTTTTGTCAGCCAGCACAGAATTTTAGACATAGCCTTTTAAGGTTCGACCCCAAATTGGCTATAGCACCCTGTCATCTACATAATCAGCGAAAATCCTCGCGTTTCGCTGATTAGCACGCCAAGTAACATCAAATATATCCCCTACTAAGGGGATTGAACCAATCACCCAATCCAGCAACACATTTAAAAGCATTTTCAATTTTGCAGGTAAGGGCACGCCTGCTCTATGTGCTTGGAAAACAATCCATAGCGACACCAGCATCATCCCGGTATCACCCACACCAGGCACCAAGCCGATCAAGGCATCCAATCCAAAACGAAACGAGGTACCCGGTATTGAAAACTTACCGTCCATCCATTTTGCAACAGAGGTAACTCGCCGTAACCTTTGACGATTTTTTTCGATGATCATCTCCGAGCAAAATATCCCCTTCCTATTTGGAAAGGGATACCTTTATTTGCAACCGCAAAAACCTAACGCCTATTTACGCTACTTTGCACCACCAGATATTAGCTGGGTAATCTCGTCATCCAAATTGGTCATTTCATACCGACCTAGTGCGATGGGGATACCACCAATAGCGTTCAACTCGTCGAAGAAGTCGCGCAAATGAAACGGCTCACCGGCATCCTCTTTTATTTTACCGTAATCCGCTAGCGTACGCTCAAGCAGGTATTTCCCTGTAATATAGCTGGTACCATAACCCGGCTGACGCAAATATAGGTGCTGCTCAAAGATCAAGAGTTCAGGTTCTGTTTTCATCCAACCACGCGGCGTATAATCCATATGGATTTGACCAGCCTGCTCCATGGTCATGTCATTCGCGTGTGCATAAAGTGACCCAAGGCCACGTGCCGCACGCTGCGCGATCATAATCCAGACAATTTCCCGACTGCGCGGGCTGTCGTCATACAGCCCTGCATGCATGAACATTTCTTCAACAGCCGTTGCCGTACCTTCATTACGACTATCAAAAATATTGTAAAGAAGCGCGCCCCTCCTTATGGGGTTTACATGCGGCACGTTGTCCATCTGCGCAAGCTCAAACCAGTGGTAAAAGTGCGAGTAAAGCGGCCTCGGGTCTAGGTGTGCGCCTATAAGGAAAAAGTTTCGTGTTTCCTCGGGCACATAACGGCCAAGGTGCTCTCGAAGTGCTGGCTCAAAATAATCCTCCACCGTAACGATATCTTGGATTTTTAGGAAAGCCATCAGGCTGTTCGCTGCCTTATCAGCAAGTGCCGCATATTCAGCCTGATTAGCGGCAAATTTTAGAGGTGGTAAATTCCGGTTACGGTGTTCTTCCAGTTTCAACGAAGCCCAAGCCCGGTCAAGCTCACGTTTCAACAACCGGACTTCATCTTCCCACGTAAGCGGTACCAAATGCACATTCTGTTGATACCAAGTATAGTTCTCTTTACCGATGCCTGAAGGACCATCCTTTTTTGGGGCCTCTGTTTCAAGCCAAGCGATAAGGTCATCTGTCGCGGCCTGAGCTGCACCAATGGCATCAGAAAGGGCGCTCCCTGCCGTATCACCCAAGCGCTGACGTAACGCAGTTAAATCACTTTTCTGATTGCGAATATCTCTTATTCCTGCCACCCAAAGGTCACGCGCATTACCGATTAGGTTTTGACGCGCCTGTGCCATCAAAGGCGGAATAACTGCAAGGTCAGCAACAAGGCGCTGTTCTGCTTCCGCCGTCAGAGGAAACGCATAAGTCCAAAGCTCTGTTACCGCGTGGTGCGTTGGGCCCTCATGGGCAGGCACGTCACTACGGTCAGTCCAGATAGATTTATAAAAAGCCGGATCGCGCACCCACGGCTTTAGAACTCGGTGGTTAAAATCAAAGCCATTCATTTCCGCGCGGAGAATATGCCAATCCGCTTTGTCAGCAACTGACCAACTACTGGTATCCATCGCCTTCAGGCGCTCTTGATAAACGGCAAGTTCAGCGTGACGTTTTGCGAATGTAGCAGCTGTATAATCTGGCGCACCTTCCAGCGTAGGTGGCGTTTCAAAGGCTCGCCAATCCTGAAAGAGTGCAACCAAATCTTGATGGTCAGCGCTGCTGGCCACCCCTGACATACCGAGAACCATGATAACCCCCATTATTGCCTGTCGTATGACCAACTTCATGCCCCAACTACCTTCCTAAATATTTTAGCAACCACTTTCACTGACGTGTTGCTATCAAGCTGTAACGCCCTTCTTCCCACGTTGCACCATCATCTTTGGAAATTTCAGTGCGAATGCGAAAACTATCCTTCTCTACCTCATGGTAAACTTCATGATTAATGATCGCATTACCCTCTTTATCTATCCAGTGCGTCGTTACAATCATCGTACCATTCAGGAATTCTGCCTAAAGAAAAGTATAGCCAAAACAAAATGAAGACCAGACACAAAAGAGGGAGGAACATTTGCCCCTCCCTGATGTAGTAAGTAGAAAATAGCTAGCTTATCTGGAACGCGAGCCACGGTTCGCTGGACGGCTACTGCGATTACTGTGCCCTCCCGGTTTCCCACCTGTTGGTTTCCCTGAACCACCAGGCCTACCTTGTGGTCGCCCACCATTGCTGGGCTTACCACCGGCACGGCGGCGTTTGTTTTTGTTTGGTGTACCTGCCCCTTCAGAACCACCTTCACGTGGTGCAGAACGACGCCCACGCCCTTGCTGTTTAGGTTTTGGCTTAGTGACCTCACGGCCGTCCTCATCAAACAAGGCTTCGCTGCCCTCTTTGTGAAACGGATGATCAAACATAATCTGGATTTTCTTACGGATGGTCTTTTCAATATCTACAAGATATTCTCGCTCTTCGTGCTCACAGAAAGAAAGGGAAATACCTGTGGCACCCGCCCGTGCCGTACGGCCAATACGGTGCACATAACTTTCTGGCTCATTCGGTAGCTCAAAGTTAATCACATGTGTCACGCCGTCTACGTCAATACCACGTGCCGCTACATCAGTGGCTACCAGTACGCGGATTTCACCATCGCGAAATTCCTTGAGGGCTTTCTGGCGTGCATTCTGTGATTTATTACCGTGGATCGCTGAAGAAGTTATTTTCAGCTCTTCCAGATATTTAGAAACTTTGTTAGCGCCGTGCTTGGTACGCGTAAACACCAAAACACGCTTAATAGCAGGGTCCCGCAGCACATGCGCGAGCAAATCTTTTTTGCGCGCTTTTGGTACCATCAAAACATGTTGTTCAATCTTTTCAGCCGTTGTCGAAACCGGCGCGACTTGGATGCGTACTGGTTGGGTCAGAATGCTATTTGCAAGCCCCTCAACAGCCTTTGGCATGGTCGCTGAAAACAAAACATTCTGACGTTTCTTCGGCAACTGCGCGATGATCTTTTTAATGTCGCGAATGAAACCCATATCAAGCATACGGTCTGCTTCATCCAGCACCAAGATTTCAACCATACCCAGTTTGATATATCCTTGCTCAACAAGATCAAGCAAACGCCCGGGTGTCGCAATCAAAATATCAACGCCTGATGCCATTGCTTTAATCTGCGGTTTGGCTGACATACCACCAAAAACCAGTGTCTTTTTAAAATGCAGATACTTTGAATAAGCGTCAACGTTTTCGCCGATTTGTACTGCAAGTTCCCGTGTCGGGGCAAGAATAAGGGAGCGCGCTGTTTTCGGTTGTCTCTTGCCTTCACCTTTCAGGAGTAGCTGAAGCATGGGTAGTGAAAAGGCAGCTGTTTTACCAGTGCCTGTCTGCGCAAGACCAATCAGGTCTTTACCTTCTAAAACCACAGGAATTGCCTGTGATTGGATAGGGGTCATAGTTTTATAACCGCCCTCTTCCACCGCACGAAGGATGGGAGCGCGTAAGCCGATATCGGCGAAGTTCGTCATTATGTTTCTTTCTAGCTTTCAGAAGCCAGATCCACATAGGCCAAGCTCACATACGCGCTACGTAACGCCGAAGTGCTAAAGAGTCAAATTATCATCGCACCAAACCCCAGTGTTTTCAGTGCATAGAGGCTAAAAATATTTAAGCCAACACGCGATCGTTATCCGCATTTTGGCATGCCGTTAATCAGTAAGTGGGTGCGCGGAGCCCACATCGCTTGCATATGTTCTATAACGCGCAAGACCAATCAATTGAATATCCACGCGAGGCCTGTTAATTCGCAATGATCGCCCTTTAAAAGCCTACACAGAAAATGCGACTGGGTCTCAACTAAGGCCGTGCAATCAGTCATTTAATCTATTATCATTGTTTTTTACTTTTCCAAGGCTGGGGTCTGAGCGATGAAAAAACTCATCTTAATGTATTTTGTATCCATTCTAAGTATTTTTTCTGGTGCGGTGTCAGCAAATGACTGGACTCTCCTAGCAGACGAATCTCGA
>CAXBKT010000111.1:0-12448 GCA_963976155.1 uncultured Kordiimonadaceae bacterium
GGTTTGGAGCGTGCCCATCGGGCTGAAATGCGACACGGGCCTCAATTAGTTTTAGGCTTTGATGAAGTGACGGGCAGTATTTAGGGTATACACAGGGGGCCATGCCCCGGGAACCTTGACTCTCAGAAAGTGGATGCTAGTCTCCGGCACCTTTTTATAAGGTGGGCTGAGGCTAAAAAAACACTCTACCTATTGCGCTAAATATTAACTACAGAAAAACTCCGTTTTGATTGACGGTCAGGAGCACCTCGTGAGTAAGAAAGTTTTCGTTAAAACATACGGTTGTCAGATGAATGTCTATGACAGCAATCGCATGGTAAACGCATTGAAGCCACACGGCTATGAAGTTTCTGAAAACCCAGATGATGCGGACCTTGTGATTCTTAATACTTGCCATATTCGGGAAAAAGCTGCGGAAAAAGTATACTCCGAGATTGGCAGGTTGAAGCAAACGAAGGCTGACAAAGCAGCAATCGGTAAAGATATGTATATTGCTGTGGCTGGGTGCGTGGCGCAGGCGGAAGGCGCCGAAATGATGAAACGCGCCCCGGCAGTTGATTTGGTTTTGGGCCCGCAGACTTATCACCGACTACCTGATATGATGAAATCAGCCGAGGAACAGCGCGCAGCTGGCAGAAGCAGTAGCCGTGTTCTGGACACAGAGTTTCCAGTAGATAGCAAATTTGACTTTCTCCCGGAAGAAAATGACTTTCAGGGTACCGCTGCATTTTTGACGATCCAAGAGGGCTGTGATAAATTCTGCGCTTTCTGCGTGGTTCCTTATACACGGGGTGCGGAGTATAGTCGCCCCGTTGCGGACGTTGTCGCTGAAGCTAAGAATATGGCGAAGAATGGTGTTGTTGAAATTACATTGCTTGGTCAGAATGTAAACGCTTACCACGGCGATAATGGTGAAGGTGAAGCAGCAAGTTTGGGCGCTCTTATTCGCGAAGTGGCGAAAATTGAGGGTATTGGGCGCATTCGATATGTGACGTCACATCCACGTGACATGGATGAAGATTTGGTGACAGCGCACAGGGACGTCCCTGAATGCATGCCTTACCTGCATTTGCCGGTACAAAGTGGTTCAGACAATATATTAGAAGCTATGAACCGCAAGCATACTCGCGATGACTATTTCAAGGCGATTGAGCGCCTACGTGAAGTGCGTTCGGATTTGGCCTTGTCCTCTGACTTTATCGTTGGGTTTCCTGGTGAAACGGATCAAGATTTTGAAGATACGCTCGACTTGGTGCGCCGTGTAAAATATGCGCATGCTTATAGTTTCAAATATAGCCCGCGTCCGGGTACGCCGGCCTCTGTAATTGAAGAACAGGTGCCGGAAGATGTGAAAGCAGAGCGGCTCGCGCGTTTGCAGGCGCTTATCAATGAACATCAGGTTGAGTTCAATGAGAATAGTGTGGGCAAGGTGATGGAAGTTCTTCTTGAGCGTGAAGGTAAGCTTAAGGGTCAACTTGTTGGCCGTAGCCCATATTTGCAGGCCGTGCATGTGGATGTTACAAAAGCCGATAATGGTATGGACGCTAGAGCTGATAAGGCATACAGTGAATATATGGGTAAATTGGTTCGGGTGAAGATTGTAGAAGCTGGTGCCAACAGCCTAAAAGGAGAACTTGTCAGCACACTTCATTAGTGGCCGGTGCTACGAGTGAGTGCAGACATAGCAGGAGCCTGAAACCTTACATATGTACGCTAAACGCAGTTCGTCGAGCGCCCCAGAGGCACCGAAAAATAAGTCAAATGACCATCGCCGTATGGTAATGGAGTTTGAGGATAATCGTTTCGCAGCAGTTATTTTTGGTCAGCACGATCAAAACCTGGCCCGTGTAGAGCAACGGCTAGGTGTGGTTTTAATCAACCGTGGCAATAGAGTTGCGATAGAAGGTTCTGCTGATAGTACAGAGTTGGCAAAACGGGTTTTAGGTGATCTTTATGAGCTTGCCCAAAAAGGTCAAGATATAGATATTGGCGATGTGGATGGCGCTATTCGCATGTGTGAAGGCACGGCTATTGTGAATGAGACCAAAGAGGCGAAGGTGTCTCCTGGCACAATTTCCGCTACTCCGAGTGTGAAAACCGATCTCAGAATTACCACGCGAAACCGAGTTGTTATGCCGCGCTCCCCGGGGCAGGCGGATTACATAAGTAAACTTCTGACGGATGAAATGGTGTTTGGCGTTGGTCCGGCAGGAACGGGTAAAACATACCTTGCAGTTGCTATGGCGGTGGCTCGTATGCTTGCGGGTGAAATTGACCGTATAGTTTTGTCGCGTCCTGCGGTTGAAGCGGGAGAAAACCTTGGTTTTTTACCAGGCGATCTGAAAGATAAAGTTGACCCATATTTACGTCCACTTTATGACGCGCTTTATGACATGATGCCTGCTGAGCAGGTTGAGAAGCGCATTGCAAGTGGGCAGATAGAAATTGCACCACTGGCTTATATGCGAGGACGTACGTTAGCGAATGCCTTTATCATTCTTGACGAGGCGCAGAATACAACACCAATGCAAATGAAAATGTTCCTTACACGTTTTGGAGAAAATGCTCGTATGGTGATTTGCGGTGATCCAAGTCAGGTCGATTTGCCGCGTGGTACGCGTTCGGGTCTTAGGCATGCGCTTGATATACTGCGTGGTGTTGATGGCATAGCAGTAACGCGTTTCAATCAGCGAGATGTTGTTCGACACCCACTTGTCGGTAGAATCGTGGATGCTTACGGTGACGATGATGGACGGTAAGATTTGAATTATGTCTACTGATACTTCTAATTTGCTGCGCGCGAAAAATTTATCGCCTAATCCAGACCTATTTCTCGATATTGAATTGAATGGCCATTCCCTCGGCGAAGGGCATGATTGGGAAACTATTATTGTAAATTCAGTTCATGCGGCTTTGAGGGCGGGTGGTGACTATGAAAACGTACCTATTGAAATATTTGTTGAACTTGTCTCAGATGAGCGTAGTCAAAGTCTCAACCGGGATTACAGAGGTAAGAACCAACCGACAAATGTGTTGTCTTTTCCTGGTACTGAGCCCGATGACCTAAAGGATGCTGTTGAGTTTTCTCTAGGAGGTGGTCCGCCGGTGCCGCTTGGCGATTTGATTGTAGCTGTGGACGTTGTACTGTATGAGGCAGCCGAACAAAAAAAACCGATTGAGTATCATTTTGCTCATTTGATCATTCATGGGGTTTTACATTTACTAGGCTATGACCATATTGATGACGATGAAGCAGAGGCTATGGAAGCATTGGAGCGGAAAATTTTAGCACAATTTGATATCCCTGACCCATATAAGGACGTGATTGAATGACCGATGGTCAGAATGCTGCTCCTGTAGGTTTTTGGCGGAACTTAAAGGCTTTTTTGGGCTTTAAGCAGGCCGAGGTAAGTTTGCGAGAGAGTTTGGAAGAAGCTATTGACGGCCACGGCGAAGATACTAGTGCTCGCGCCTTAGGTGATGTTGAGCGTGAGATGCTTTTCAACGTACTAGAGTATGGTGAGCTGCGGGTGGACGATGTTATGGTGCCGCGAGCAGACATTATAGCAGTGCCTAATAATGTATCTTATCAGGACCTTGTCAGAGTTTTTGCTGAAGCAGCACATTCCAGAATACCTGTTTTTCGCGAAAACCTAGACCGTGTACTTGGTATGGTACATGTGAAGGATGCGTTGAAGGTTGTTGCGGATGACCACAATGTTGAAGATTTCACTGTTTCTAAAATTAGGCGACCTGTGTTGTTTGTGCCGCCCTCTATGAAGGTGATGGATTTACTGGCGAAGATGCGCCACGGTCGGATGCATATGGCGATTGTTGTAGACGAGTATGGTGGAACCGACGGTCTTGTAACCGTTGAGGATATTGTAGAAGAGATTGTCGGCGAAATTGAGGATGAGCATGACGAAGTAGAGGAGCCAGATTTGGTGCCGCTAAGTACAGGTGGTTACGATGCTGACGCTCGTCTTGATATTGAGGAAATGGAAAAGGTGCTGGGTGTTGACATGTTGCCGGAAGAGCAAGATGAAGATGTTGATACGCTTGGTGGCCTAGTCTTTACCCTGGCTGGCCGTGTGCCTGAAATTGGCGAAGAAATTCTGCATGAAAGTGGCTACAAATTTGAAGTGGTGGATGCGGACCCTCGGCGTATATGTAAAGTGAGAATTCATCCTCCTTCAGCTAATGCCTTTGCGCAGGAGTAGCTGCGAATTATGGCGGACAATAGCGAACTTTTGAATGAGCCCGTTACTGCACCGCACATTTGGGTTGCGCGGTTCTTTAATTGGCTGGAGGCGCAGTCCCGTTTTGGCATGCCTGTGTTTGCCTTTTTGCTGGGGGTGTTATTGTCCCGTGCGTTTGCGCCAACCAATTTGTTTCCTGCGGTTTTTATCGTAATACCTTTTGCTTTGCTGTTATTGGGGCGAGCGAGAGACGGCAAAGCCGCTTTTGGATACGGATGGTGGGTTGGCTTTGGATTATTTTCGCTGGGTCTTAACTGGATAGGGTATAGTTTTACCCAGCAGGATAACGTGCCTGCTATTCTCGCGCCTTTTGCGGTGTTTGCCTTAACAGCCCTATTGTCAATATATACTGGTGTAAGCTTTTGGGTGACCTGGCGGTTACAGGTAACGGGGATTGCTAGGGTATTTGTTTTTGCAGCATCATGGACCTTATTTGAGGTTGCACGAGGCTTTTGGTTTACTGGTTTCCCTTGGCATCTTGTGGGTGCAATGTGGGCGGAATGGTTGCCTGTTGCACAAACAGTGTACTGGCTCAGTGTTTATGGCCTCTCTTTTCTAACGGTTTTTGCTGCAGGTAGTTTGGTGCTTTTCCTTGATGAGAAACCACCGCTGAAGGCGGTTGGGATCGCTATTGCTGGCATGTTGCTGTTTCCAGTTTTGGCGGTGGGGGGATATCAGCGCCTTTCAAACAATGAAACTTACTATAATCTCGGTGTTTCGCTTCGGCTGGTGCAGGCGAATATTTCGCAAAACGAAAAATGGCGTAGTTATTTAATTAATGACCATTTTGATAACCATATGCAATTGTCGCGTTCGCAAAGCGAAAAAGGAAAAGCTGAAGGCATTAAATTGCTGATCTGGCCTGAAACCGCAGTGCAACGAGAAACCTTCGACCGCGATGGTTCCTTACTTCGTTGGCGCATGTCTCGTTTGTTGGATTTTGGCTCCTATGCGATTACGGGTGCCCCGCGCTTTACCGAAGAAGGTGGGGAGCTTAATTATTATAATAGTTTGATAGCCTTTAATGCGAAAGGCAGCCTTTATGCTCGCTATGATAAGAATCACCTTGTGCCGTTTGGTGAATATTTGCCGCTTGAAGGTGTTCTCAAGGCTATGGGTTTGAGTCAATTAACTAAAATGATGGGTGGGTCTGCGTGGTCTGCTGGTGAAACCTTGCAAACGGTGAAATTGCCGGGTGTTCCATCTTTTTCGCCGCTTATTTGTTATGAAGGAATTTTCCCCGGGCAGGTAATTTTGCCAGAAAATCGCCCGGAATGGATGTTGATTATTAGCAATGATGCCTGGTTTGGTATGACCGACGGCCCTTATCAGCATTTGGCTCTGTCGCGGTTAAGGGCAATTGAAGAGGGCCTACCCTTGGTGCGGTCTACGAGTACTGGGGTTAGTGCGGTGATTGATGCCCATGGTCGTACAGTTAGTTCCCTTGGGTTGGGACGCCGAGGAACAGTTGAAAGCCCATTACCTAAGGCAATCGAAGAGCCACCTTTTCCAACCGGGCTTCGTATCTTGGCGTTTGTGTTTTTGTCGGCGGGTATATTGGCATTTTACCTTTTACAGGTCATGCGCCGCGAGCGGCTTATAAAAGAATAGGCGATTGCCTCTTTCGCAATTCATTATCATCCGTTATAGGAGCGGCCATGACAGATGAAATAGACGATAAATCTAACTATACAGTGCCAGAGCGTCGCTTTTTTGGTCGCCGTAAAGGGCCTGCTTTTTCGCAGCGGCAGCAGGCTTTGATGGAAACCTTGCTACCTCGTATTTCTGTGAATGTTCCTGAAGGCGAAGAAGCTGTGCTTAATGCCACTGATATTTTTGGCCGTAAGCCTAAAGAGGTTTGGCTGGAAATAGGCTTTGGTAAGGGAGAGCATTTGGCATGGCAGGCTCAGGAAAATCTGGATGTAGGCCTTATCGGATGTGAGCCATACCTGAACGGCGTTGTTGGCTTGTTGACGCACATTGATGAAAATAAAATTGATAATATTCGTGTGTACGGGGATGATGCACGGCATGTCATTTGGGCTTTGCCTGACGCATCGGTTGATCGTATTTTTTTAATCCATCCTGACCCTTGGCCCAAAAAACGTCATGCTAGACGCCGGTTTGTAAATCCGCAAAATTTAGATGATATGGCACGCATCCTGAAGGATGATGGTGAATTTCGTGTGGGGACAGATCATCCGATTTACCGAGAGTGGACCGCTATTCAGATGTCGGAACGTACGGATTTCGATTGGTGTGCAGAAGGACCTGATGATTGGCTTATGCGCCCAGACGATTGGCCTGAAACTCGGTATGAGGTGAAAGCTCTTGAGGGTCGGGCTACTTATTTTCGGTTCCGTCGTTTGCCTCGCACTGCACCCTAGGAAGATTTAATTACCGATTCGATAACGAAAAATTGGTCGAGTCGGCGGGCGGCCTAGAAAAACTGGCTTTTTGCCCTTGCCCCCTGCGGTTCTTGGCTGTATATAGATGCCACTTCTCCTAGAGTATTGGTGATTATTCAAGGGGTGGGCTAAGGCCCACAGCCGCGATAACCCACACCTACGGCGGATTTTTTGTCGTGTTGAGTAGCGTGCCTTGGTGTAATTTAAGAGAAGCAGGAAAGGACAAGCTTGGTGACTGAAGCTGCGGATCAAATTGCTGCGATCATTGAAGCAACTGTTGAGTCTATGGGATATGAACTTATCCGTGTGACCTATGGCGGTGGGCGTAAGCCTACCCTGCAGATCATGGCGGAGCGTCCTGATGGCACGATGGGTGTGGAAGACTGCGCAAAATTGTCTCGTGAGGTTTCGTTACTTCTTGATGTAGAGGACCCCTTACAGGGGGAATATCTTCTTGAAGTGAGTTCGCCCGGTGTTGATCGGCCGTTGACGCGCCCGAAGGATTTTGAGCGCTGGGTCGGGTTCGAGGTAAAAGTTGAGCTGGGTAGCCAGATGGATGGTCGCCGTCGTTTCCGCGGTAAAATGCTATCATTTGATAGTGATGTGATTGTGCTGGCAACAGATGAAGGTGAGTTCGCGCTTGATTATGCGGATGTCTCTAAAGCCAAGCTGTTGTTAACAGATGAGTTGTTGGCTGCTGTTCAAAAGAAAGCGCCTGATGCCGAGTCTGGGACTGACGCGAGCTAAGTCATTAGGGTTGTGCCCTGTGGCTTGATGAATTGAGTTAAAACGATCAGGACCAGATTGGGTCTGAGAGGTTGGGGCTAGACCCCGCACGCAATGGAGTGAAATCGATGGCATCTGCTATCAGTGCAAATAGGCTCGAACTGCTACAGATTGCAGAATTGGTTGCCCGAGAGAAATCAATCGATAAAGAGATTGTTCTTGAGGCAATGGAAGAAGCAATTCAGAAAGCGGCCCGTTCAAAATATGGCGCGGAAAATGAAATTCGTGCGCAAATCGACAAAAACACTGGTGACATTCGTTTGTTCCGGGTGCTTGAGGTTGTTGGAGAAGTTGAAGAGCCGGCTGTTCAGATTAGCGTTGAGGATGCTCAGAAGGATAAAGCTGACGCGGTTGTTGGTGATTATCTCGCTTCTGCATTGCCGCCAATGGATTTCGGCCGTATTGCAGCGCAGACTGCCAAGCAGGTTATTGTGCAAAAGGTTCGCGACGCTGAGCGTGAGCGTCAGTATGAAGAATATAAAGACCGTGCAGGAGAGGTTGTTACTGGTCTCGTGAAGCGTGTTGAATATGGTAATGTGATTGTTGATCTGGGTCGGGCAGAAGCTATTATGCGCCGCGATCAAGTGATCCCGCGTGAGCATATTCGTCAGAACGAGCGTATTCGCGGATACATTTATGAAGTGCGCCGTGAGAACCGTGGGCCGCAAATCTTTATGACGCGTACGAAGCCTGAGTTTATGGGTTCGTTGTTTGCTCAGGAAGTGCCTGAGATTTATGACGGTATTATTGAGATTCGGTCAGTAGCGCGTGACCCTGGTAGTCGTGCGAAAATTGCTGTTCTTTCCAATGATGGTTCAATCGACCCGGTTGGTGCTTGTGTTGGTATGCGTGGTAGTCGTGTACAGGCTGTAGTGAACGAGCTTCAGGGCGAAAAAATTGATATCATTCCATGGTCTCCGGATGTGGCATCCTTCATTGTGAACGCACTCCAGCCTGCTGAAGTTGCAAAAGTTGTGATGGACGAAGAAAGCAGCCGTGTGGAAGTTGTTGTACCTGATGATCAGCTTTCACTTGCAATTGGACGTCGTGGTCAAAATGTACGCCTTGCGTCACAGTTGACTGGTTGGACCATTGACATCATGACTGAAGCTGAAGAGAGCGAGCGCCGTCAGGAAGAGTTCCTTGCGCAAAGCAAGCGCTTTGTTGAAGCGCTTGATGTGGATGAGACGCTGGCACACTTGCTTGTGGCTGAGGGCTTTACGGGCCTTGATGAGATCGCTTATGTTGAGCCAGAAGAACTTCTTGCTGTAGAGGGCTTTGAAGAAGAGCTTGTTGTTGAGTTGCAGCGCCGCGCAGGTGATTTCTTGGAAGCTGAAGCGCGTGCTGCTGACGAAAAGCGCCGCGAGCTTGGTGTGCAGGATGATCTTGCCGATGTTGAAGGCTTAACGCCGCAAATGTTGGTTGTTCTCGGTGAAGATGAAGTGAAAACTCTTGAAGATTTTGCTGGCTGCGCTGCTGATGAATTAACAAGTAAAGATGATGGTATTTTGAAGGCTTTCCCTCTTACTGAGGAAGAAGCAAGTAATATGATCATGACGGCACGTGTGGCACTTGGCTGGATTTCTGCTGAAGAAGCTTTCCCGCAAATAGAAGAAGTTGCGGAAGAGGCTGACGCTGAGGAAACAAGCGAAGAAAATGCTGACGTAAGCGTTGAAGAAAACGTGGGCGCTGCTGAGTAAGGCGACCGTATAGGCATTTGGAGGCATATTATGCCCGATGATAAAATGCCAAAAGATCAGGGCCGCGGCGATGAGCGTGGCAAAAATGGTCGACGGTGCGTGATAACGAATGAAACTGGACCAGTGGAAACGCTGATTCGGTTGGTGCTGGGTCCAGAAGGGGTTTTTGTACCAGATGTTGCGGCCCGATTGCCGGGGCGTGGTGTTTGGGTGAAAACTGATGGGCCACTGATTGAGGCGGCTGTTTTAGATGGGCGACTGTTTAAGGCGGCTAGTAGATCATTGAAGTGCAAGCTGCCTAAAGGCGCTATGCCAGATAGTCTGGTGGCACAGATGGATCAGCTATTGGTTCGGCGGTGTTTAGACCGATTGGGGCTTGAACAACGGGCGGGCCATCTAGTGCCTGGTTTTGATAAAATCAAAGCTGCACTTGGTAAGAAGGCGGCAGTTCATCCTTTTGCTATTGTTGAGGCAATAGACGGATCTGAGGATGGGCGGCGAAAAATACAGGCAATGATTGGTGCGGATGTGCCGGTGATTGCTCTTTTTGACCGGGAAGCGTTATCTAAAGCGCTGGGTCGGGAAAATGTGGTACATGTGCTGTTGTTTAAAAGCGGTGGTACTGAAAAGTTGATGGCTGATGTCAGCCGGTTATTAGGATTACGGGGATGTGCCCTGTTATCTTCTGAAGCGTAAGGAACGCAGAGCAGTATGAGCGACGATAAGAAATTAACCCTTTCAGGTAAAACCCTCGGCGTAGGCAAAGGGGTTGAATCCGGACAGGTTCGTCAGAACTTCAGTCACGGCCGTAGCAAGACTGTTGTGGTTGAGCGTAAGAAGAAGCGGGTCCTTACCAAAAGCGGCACTGTAGAAGTTGCGTCAGCTAACCCTGATATTGTCAAGCCCAAGAAGCCAAAAGCTTTTGTTCCGAAGAAGCCCAATGAAAAGGGTGGGCGTATGCTGACGGGCACCGAACAAGAAGCCCGCATGAAGGCCCTTGAAGGTGCGAAGAAGCGTGCGGAAGAAGAGGCGAAAGAGCGTGCTGCTGCTGAAGCGCAGCGTGCTATTGACGAAGTAGAACGCAAAAAACGTGAAGCCGCTGAAAAAGCTGCTTACGACGAAGATGCTGTCGCTCGTCAGCAGGCCGAAGCTGATGCTAAGAAAAAAGCAGAAGGCGACGCTCGTAAGAAAGCTGATAGTGCGGCTGAAACAAAAGCAGCAGAGCAACGCGTAGCACGTGAAAAAGCGGAAGAAGAAGCAAGGAAAAAAGCTGACCTTGAAGCGCGCGCTGTACAACTCAGAAAAGCAAGCGAAGCCCGTCAAGGTGATGCGCCTGCAGCTGACACTGATGCTCGTAAAAGCAAGCCAAAGCGCATAGATAATAAACGCGGACCCGGTGGCGGAGAGGCTGACCGAAATGCACGCACTCGTGCAAAACCAGGCGATGACCGTCGTCGTGGTGGGCGCCTGACGATTTCAACTGCTACAGGTGGCGGTGAGCGTCAGCGTTCTCTTGCTGCATACAAACGTGCTCAGGCGAAAAAACGGGCTGCGATGGGCGGAATGCGTCAGCGAGGCTGACGTGGAAATTGGCATGGTCGGCGATCAGGATGATGAGGGTGATCTTAGCCCTCGCGCGCCAATCGTGACAGTTATGGGCCATGTTGATCACGGTAAAACCTCCCTTCTTGACGCGCTTCGCAGTGCGAATGTTGTTTCTGGAGAAGCGGGTGGTATTACACAGCATATCGGTGCGTATCAGGTTAAAACTGACGCTGGCGATAAGATTACTTTCTTAGATACACCGGGTCACGCTGCCTTTACTCAGATGCGGGCACGTGGTGCAAGTGCAACAGATATTGTGATTCTTGTGGTTGCAGCAGATGATGGTGTAATGCCACAAACTATTGAGGCTATCCACCACTCAAAAGCTGCCGGTGTGCCTATGATTGTGGCCATCAATAAGATGGATCGTGAGGGCGCTAACCCAGACCGTGTTCGTAATGAATTATTGCAGCATGAAGTTGTGACGGAAAGCTTCTCTGGTGATACTCAAGAAGTAGAAGTATCTGCTAAAACGGGTGCTGGCCTTGATAAGCTTAAGGAAGCGATCGCGCTTCAGTCGGAAATTCTTGAACTCAAAGCAAACCCAGCCCGTGCTGCTGAGGGTGTTGTTGTGGAAGCGAAGCTTGATAAAGGCCGCGGTCCAGTTGCGACAGTTCTTGTGCAACGTGGTACGCTCAGAGTTGGTGACATTTTTGTTGCTGGCGCAGAGTGGGGTAAGGTTCGTGCACTTGTGAATGACAAAGGTCAGCAAGTGAAAGAAGCTTTACCTAGTCAGCCTGTTGAGGTGCTTGGTTCGAACTCTGCGCCGGGTGCCGGTGATGATTTCGCTGTTGTGGATACTGAAGCACGTGCGCGTGAAATTACTTCGTACCGTACAGACCTGAATCGTAAGAAGCGCCAAGCAGCGCTTGCTGCACCTAAAACGCTTGAAAGCATTTTCACGCAGCTTAAAGAAAGCGGCGAGCAGATTTGCTTTGATATCGTCCTTAAAGGCGACGTACAGGGTTCTGTGGAGGCAATCACTCAGTCGCTTGAAAAAGCAGGTAATGACGATATCAAGTGTCGTGTAATTCACGGCGCTGTTGGTGGTATCACTGAGACAGATGTTGGCCTTGCGCAGGCATCTAACGCCTTGATGATTGGTTTTAATGTTCGTCCTTCAAGGCAAGCGCGTGATGCTGCTGAAGCTGAAGGTGTGACGATTAAATATTACAGCATTATCTATGATTTGATTGATGATGTGAAAGCCGCCATGATTGGTGAACTTGGCCCAGAGTATAAAGAAAACATCATTGGCCGCGCAGATATTAAAGATGCGTTCCAAGCTGGTAAAGCTGGTAAAGCAGCAGGTTGTATGGTGATTGAAGGTAGTATCCGTAACGACCTGAAAGCTCGTATCCTTCGGGACGATGTGATTATCTATGTTGGCCAAGTTGAAAACCTCCGTCGCTTTAAAGATGATGTGAAGAAGGTTGATTCTGGTCAAGAGTGTGGTTTGACCTTTGAAAATTATCATGACTTTAAGTCTGGTGATGTTCTCGAGGTCTATGAGCTTGAAGAAATCGAACGTAAGCTTTAGGGCGAGCGTTTATTTCTAGCTATCTGAGTAAACGAGATGTCTAAATCACAACATAAAGGCGCAGGTCCGAGCCTGCGCCTCTTACGCGTCGCAGAGAACGTGCGTCATGCTATTTCCGCTATTTTGGCGCGGGGTGATGTACAGGACCCT
>CAXBKT010000112.1:0-12285 GCA_963976155.1 uncultured Kordiimonadaceae bacterium
GTTCCCCCTTGTGTGCCGCGCTCATCCCAATGAGATCCATAGTAATTTGCACGTACGAGGAAATTCCACTGCTCATTAAAGTGGGTATTAGCTGTCGCAATAAAGCGCACTTTAGGATAGTTGCTTTCAATATCCTCGACAGTTGCATCACTCACTGGTGTATTCCCAGCTACTTGACGCTGATCCGCCACCTCAAACTTGTTATAATTTGCCGCAAACGTGAAATCTGTAGACGCTTCAGCAGACCAATCAGCAGAGGAAGTCAGAACCACATCAACACCCTGAGAAACTGTATCAATCGCATTAGTGTAGAATGAGATTGTACGGCCATCAGCAAGCTGAATGTCACCAGTACGATAGATACGATCATCTACTTCAATACGGTAGAAATCAACAGATAGGGTCGTTGCTTCGCCAAGGTCACCACTAAAGCCTAAGCTATAGTTGATAGACTTCTCTTCTTTAAGAGCCTGACCACCAGCAGAAACAGCATCTGTACTTGTTGCCGGAATAAGGCCTTCTTCAACCTGCAAACCTGTCGCGCCATCAAATGTTGTAATGATTGTACTGATGTTACCTTGCCCCGGTGTTGGGGCATGGAAGCCTGTAGAGAAAGCACCGCGAACTCGGAAGTTATCCGTCAAAGAATACCGTCCAGCAATCTTACCATTTAAGGTACCACCAAAATCAGAGAAATTCTCGTAACGAAGTGCATACTGCAACATAAAGGCGTCGGAGATATCATGTTCAATATCTGCATACACCGCCCAGTTATTGCGGTCGAACGAACCTGCATCAGCAGGACTTACCGCTGACATACCACTTGGACCTGCACCTGTTGTTGCAGCTGTTTCACCAGCGATTGTTGTAAAGGTTTCTTCTCTCCACTCACCACCAAACGCGAGGTTAAGGCTATCATTCAAAGCATAAGAGAAATCAGCATTGATGTTGACTTCTTTCTGCTCGTACCCACCCATATCAAAGTCCATCTGAGTTGGTGAACTACCGGACACACCTAGCGATGTATTGATTGAGTTGTTAAGAAAATAAGATAATTCATTTTTGCCATACGACACGCTGAAATCATAAAGCATGCCACTCTCAAATTCACCTTCCACACCACCGATAAGGCTAAAATCTTTCTGCGCACCGTCAAGGAAAGGTGTGTACCCTGTTTCTATGATACTTCCTGAAAGCCCATCTGGAATAAGTGCTTGAATAGTTGAATGCCCAGGGCCACGGTAGAAGAAACGGTACCGACCATCAGTGTCCGCATAGTTACCGCGCAAATAAAGCTGCACATTGTCACTCACTTCAATACCGGAGTTAAACGCAAGACGAGCGCCGCTTGTTTCTGGGCGGCCCCAAGTTTGTACAAATGGTGCATCACCAAACGGGCTATCAGCGCCTACGCCTTGAACACCAGCATCAACAAGAGCTTGAGCATCTGGGCGTTGGTTACCACGTGAAAGTGCTTCATTATCAAAATACTCTGCACTCAAGTTAAAGAAGCCTGTGTCACCAATTGGCAGGCCTGCATTCGCTGCAATTTTCCAGCTTTGCTCACCTTCATAGAAGTTACCATATTGAGCCATCACTTCGCCGCCTTCGTTGCTGTCATTCAGCACGAAGTTAATAACGCCTGCAATCGCATCAGAACCATACTGTGCGGCGGCACCATCACGGAGCACTTCAACTCGCTTCAGAGCAATGCTTGGTATCATACCAATATCAACACCGTGCGAACCATTACCGGCTGCTGGTGCGAAAAACTGCACAAGAGCAGAACGATGGCGACGCTTGCCGTTGACAAGTATAAGCGTTTGGTCTGGTGCCATACCACGCATCGAAGTTGGGCGTACAAACGCGCTACCATCACCTGTTGCAGGTGTCGCAGTGAATGATGGCACAAGTGATTTTAGATTATCTGTAACGTCTGCGGAGTTACCGACTGCATTAAAGTCACCAGCGGAGAATGAATCTACCGGTACTGGCGAATCTGTCGCGGAACGTGGCTTAACGCTTCTTGACCCAACAGTCATAATTTCTTCGATTGTTGCATCCTGTTGCTGTTGTGCAAACACAGGTGCACCGTGCGCTGCAAGAGCAGCCGATACAGCAATGAGTGAGGTCGCTTGTTTAAACTTATTCATAATAGGTCCTCCCCTGTTTCATAAGTCGTTTCTCTGCCGTTTTAGGGTGGGATCCCGTGGTAGCGGCAGCACCAGAATTCTTTCAAAACACTGAAATACATCCCTTTTTCAAACCAAAAAGGACCAAATTTCAGATGCTTTCAAATACGTGACGAACGACTTTTGAAATTTGGGAAAGTATTTTTAAAGCTTTTTGGGAGCTAGGCACCTTCCACAAGGCACCGTGGCCTATATGACACATAAATTGTCACATTTTTGCCAAGGCAAACATCTCGCGCACATCATCAGCTTTTGCGAGCGTTCGACCAGACCGTTCTACCGCATCCTTAGCAGCTGTCACCAGCTCAGCATTATTTACCGCCAGAGTGCCATCTTGCCGCCAGATGTTATTCTCAAATCCAACCCGAACATGCCCGCCAAGTTTTGCTGCCAAAGCTGGAAGCCCGTGCTCATTTTCACCAAAACCACAAACGGCCCAAGGCACGCTTTCTGCAGACAAGTTTGCAGCAAACCCTTCCAATTTTCCTGATGCCTCCACTTCGTGCCGCCCCAACACACAGAGAACGAAAGGTTTATCTGTCGCAAACACACCTCTGCGCTTCATACCCATAAAACGGGTCACATCCTGCTCATCATATAGGATAATCTGCGGGAAAATATTCTCTGCACGCATCCAGCCAAAAAAATCAGCTGTATCCAGCACAAGGTCCTCTGACCCGCAAATCTCACGCAGTGCAAATGAAACCGCCTCAGGCCTCACGGCCTTTACAACTTCTTTTTGTTCATCACGCATATATTGCCCAACCGCTTCGGTGGTAACTTGAATAATGAGCTGTCTGCCAACCAATTTTCGCACCGCATCGATAGCTGGTAAATAATATTCTGGATCAAGTGAGTGTTTGCCGTCTGGGTCTCTGACATGTAAATGAAGAATACTTGCACCTGTTTCATATACCTCCTCGGCACAAGCTGCGATCTCTGCGGGGTTAATAGGGAGAGCACTATGATCAGCTTTTAAGCGCCGAGCACCGTTTGGTGCACACATTAAAATGAAAGGCTCAGGCACCAAACACCTCCGTTAGGGCCAACTTGAGACGTTCCATTGCTTCGTCTATGTGCTGATCCTCCATAATGAAGGGCGGGGCTAACAGAATATGGCAATTATCTATACTGCCGCTTGGGTAAACCATAATACCATTCTCCATAGAGCAATGTCTCAATCTAGCAGCAATAGCAGCGCCATTCTGAAAGGGCATTTTACTTCCCCTATCCGCAACCAATTCGATTGCCTGAAAAAGGCCTCGCCCACGAATGTCTCCAACATTTGGGTGCTCTGCAAAGGTTTCCGTTACTGCAAGTTTTAGTTTTTCCCCTTGCACAGCAACAGCCTGCAATAATTGATGCCTATCTATAGTATCCAAAACCGCCAAACCTGCAGCGCAGGCCGCCGCGTGCCCTACATAGGTATGACCATGCGAAAATGACTTCACCTCAAACGCCTCTACGACATACGCCCTTGCAATAGTTGCTGCAAGCGGTTGGTATCCACCACCAAGCCCCTTCGCCAACGTAACAATATCTGGCAGGAAAGCTTCCTGCTCGTGCGCAAAGAAACTACCGGTCCTTCCGGTTCCGCACATAACTTCGTCGGCAATCAATAAAACATCATATCGGTCGCATATGGCCCGAATTTCCTTAAAATACCCTATTGTCGCAGCCACAGCACCAAGAGAAGCCCCCACAACAGGCTCCGCAATAAACGCGGCAACAGTTTCTGGTCCTGCTGCGATAATTGCGTCCTCAAGGAATAATGCTGACCGAGTACCATACTCAGCATCAGTTTCATCTCCTCGCTGATACCTATAAGCATAACAGGGTTCGATACGCGGCCAATCATGCAAAAGGCCCTCAACCGGTGATCGGCGTGCTGTGTTACCACTTACGGACAGGGCTCCAAGTGTATTACCGTGATAACTACACTGTCGGCTGATAATTTTTGTCTTCTCAGGATAACCTTTCGCTTGCCAGTACTGCCAAGACAACTTGAGAGCTGTTTCATTGGCTTCAGAGCCACCGGCAGTAAAATAGGCTTTTGCCCCCGCCTCACCATATTTCTCACATAGAGCCGCAGCGAGCCGCTCCTGCGGCTCACTGGAAAAGAACGCCGTATGGGCAAATGACATTATCTCAATCTGCGCCTTCAATGCCGCAATGATATCTGGGTGCTGGTGCCCTAGACATGAAACAGCGGCACCACCACACATGTCGAGATAGGCTTTGCCCTTCTCATCATTAATATACATACCGTTTGCCGTTACCGCGAGCGGATAGGAATGGTTTGTATCTCTGTAAAAAACAGCCGTCATGCCTTGCGCCTTTGATAAATATCTCTGGCAGTATTATCTGCGCTTCAACATCATATTAATAATCTATGTTTTTGCTTTATTCATAATTTTTACCTATAGATAAATTCATGAATACACGTCAGATAGAAATATTCCATGCGGTTATGAAGACTGGCACTGTTACCGAAGCAGCAAAACGTCTGGGCATTACCCAACCATCGGCCACCGCCTCCCTGAAAAAAATTGAAGATGGCCTTGGCTTCAATTTGTTTCACCGCAAAGGCGGTCGCCTTGCTCCAACAGCAGAAGCATTTGCTTTATACGCTGAGGCAGAACGCCTGCAAGACAGTTTGTCTATTTTCAAAAATCTAGCAATGCGACTTAAAAGTGATCTGACATCACATCTCCGTATCGTAGCGCCGCCAGCCTTTTGTCATGAGCTAATCCCTTCAGCTATCTCTGAATTAATGGAAACAAGCAAAGACTGCCTGCTCGACATCACCACTCAGCATCATAAACAGATACTCGCAGATATAACGACAACGGGCGGACAAAATAACCTTGGCTTCACTTTCGGCACCAGTGACACGGAAGGTGTCGGCTCCACACCAATCGGTAATGCAAATATCGTTGCGCTGGTACCGCAAGCTTGGCAATTGGCTCAGCAAGAAAGCGTAACCATACAACAACTTGCGCAAACACGTTTAATTGGCACCTTTGCAGGGGAACCTCTCGGGGATGCAGTAGAAAAAATGATGCGCACGGCAAAGCTTAGCCCACATTATACCGCACGCATCCATAGCCACAGCGTCGCTGCAAGTCTCGCAGGACAAGGTGCTGGCGCAGCCATAATTGATTCAGTTACAGCCAACTACACCAAAACCCGGCCCGAGAATGCCGCCTTCAAAATTCAACCGATTGATAATGTACCCACATTGCCCGTTACTGCCGTTTTTTCTTATGAACACCCCTTAGGGCGTCACGCGAAAAACCTAATCGGGATATTCAGGAAACACTACCGCAGCAAATCTTTAACTGCAGCAATCTAGGTGTAAAGAAACCGTGAGGCAGGTATTTCCTAGTTGACCTAAGATCATAGATGGCGTTTATCCTATTACCCTATGCAGTTACGTCCGCACATACACCGCGTTTTTCTTACGCTTTTTGCAGTTGCCGTCTTTTTCATGGCACCTACAGTATCTGCTATGGTGTCCCCGTCTTGCTGTATTGATGGTGGTATGATGAATGACCCTGCCCTCGACGCAGAAAGCAATCATTCAGAAAATCACTGTGCAGATATGGCAGAGAACGGCAAAGCAGCGGAACAATCACACGATATTTGTGACAATACTTGTACTGGCGCCTGCTGTAGCATTTATTTATCTGTTGGTATGACGTTTAGTGAAACCACGGTATCAACCGAAGCTTTCAGTTTAATACATAAACGTCCGGAAAACGATCTCTCTATTTCTATTACTGGCCGATTTCCAACACCTCCCCCCAAGTCCAATATCTAACAAGTTGTTTTCCGTGTCGGTATTCGGTGCGCCGAATAGGGTGCCGTGAAAAGATACCACCCCCGCACGTGTTAGGCAGAATACACCCCCTTCTCGAAAAGCCGGTCACTTTACCAGCTAAGCCAGAGATCGTGTATTCCCTTCACAACACCAGAGAACTAAGCCAAAAAACCTACGTTTTTGACAGTTGGTTGAGAGATAAAATGTATCAGAATTTTTCCACTATCTTAGCAATATTACTGCTAACAAACATAGTAGCTGCATCAGACAGTAGCCTATCACTTCAAAAGGCTGTTGAACTTGCTCTCGCAAGTGATGACCCCTATGTCCAAGAAACTTTGCAGCGTGCTTCTGCACTAGAAGACACAGCTATCGCCAACGCACAGCTGGCAGACCCAAAACTTCGACTTAATTTTGCAAATTGGCCCACAAACAGCTTCAGCTATAACCAAGAGCCAATGACACAAATTCAACTTGGCCTTAGTCAAACCTTTCCAAAGGGTGATACGCTGAGACTCAGTAAAGAAAAACAACTAGCAAAAGCAAAAGGACAACGGCATCTTCAAGACCTGCGGATACAAGAAATTATCCTAGATACACGCTTAACTTGGCTTGAGCTTTTTTATTCAAAGAACGCCTATGAAAAGGTAACTCAAAACAGGCAGGCTGTTGCTGAACTTATCGAAATTATCGAAGGTATGTATGCAACAGGCCGTGAGACACGGCAGGATATTTCCCGTGCTCAACTCGAGTTGAGCTTATTGGATGACCGACTAGCCGAAATTGATCGACAAGCCTCAATGCAACGAGCCGCACTAGCACGCCGCATAGGCGAAACTCAATCAAAACAGGCACTGCCGAAACACTTGCCTGCAATGCAGCACCCTACCGACCTATCCGCGGCAGAGGCTCTACTTAACCACCACCCAGCGGCGGAAATATTCACCTCAAAAATTGAAACAGCGGACAAAGACGTCAGCATTGCTGCCGAACAGCATAAGCCAGGCTGGGCAGTGAATGTAGGTTACGGTGCCAGAGGCGGTAACCGTGCTGACTTTGCATCCGTCGGGGTCACCATGGGTGTACCCCTATTCACAAAAAACCGTCAGGACAGGCGTGTTTCAGCTGCGAAGAAATCACGTCAAGCGACACGCTTATCACGCGATACACTATTATTGGATCTGAAGAAACGCCTGCATGTTTCACACGAAAGTTGGCTGCGTCTCGGTGAGCGCGTCACACTTTATAAAACTGTTGTTCTGCAACGAGCAAAAGAAACAACCGAAGCGTCGCTCACCTCCTACCAAAATGGTATCAGCGACTTCCCTGAACTTGTGCGAGCAAGACTGGCAGAATTAAACGCCGAGCTTCAGCTCCTCCGATTACAAACCGACCGCCTCAAAACACAAGCCACCTTATTGTTCCTCGAAGGGGAAGACGATGCGTAAAACAATCATTCTTACAGCAACTGCACTCGTCGTAGGGCTCGGCTCAGGCTTTAGCCTAAGTCAACTTGGTGGCAATACCTTAAGTACAGAGGCCCCAAGCGTTGACCCAAACATCCCTCTCTATTGGGTCGCCCCAATGGATGCCAACTATCGCAGGGACAAACCCGGAAAATCCCCGATGGGTATGGACTTGGTTCCGGTTTATCCGGGGGACGATGCTGGCGGCGATGACACTGCCCTCATGATTGATGCCGCAGTTGTTAATAATATCGGCGTTCGCACAGCTACAGTCTCAACCCGTACATTAGCGCGGGAAATAGACACTGTCGGTTTTGTCACACCAGACGAAAACCGGTCTGCACACGTGCATGTGCGCTCTGCAGGCTGGGTGGAGAAACTTCATAAAAAAGTTATCGGCGAACCTGTGAAAAAAGACGATGTAGTTTTTGAACTATATTCCCCTGACCTTGTGAGTGCGCAAACTGAGTTTATGCAAGCTATACAGCTTAACCAACAAAGCCTGCTACGTGCCTCCAAACAGCGCCTAGCTGCGCTTGGTATGACGGACCAGCAAATAGAAGCGTTGCAATCATCGAAACAGGTTCAGCAACGCATCGCAGTTAAAGCACCGCAAAGCGGCATCATCATGACACTAAACATCGGTGAAGGCATGTATATCACGCCGAGCACGACGATACTTTCAATCACCGACCTGTCAAACATCTGGGTAAAGGCCGAGGTTTTTGAGGCCCAATCAAGCTGGGTCCAAGTTGGCCAAACTGCCACCCTGACACTACCCTTCATGCCCGATGAAAAATGGAAAGGTACGGTTGACTATGTTTACCCCACCGTCGACGCAAAAAGCCGAACGGTTGAGGCGCGCCTTTCATTCTCAAACAAAGATGGGCGCCTAAAACCCAACATGTATGGGGAAGTAAGCATTGCTGCCGAGCCGCGCGAAAACATAGTCGCCATTCCACGTGAGGCCCTCATTCGCACGGGAAAAACAGACCGCGTTATTTTGGCGCTCGGGGAAGGTAAATTCCGCCCAGCCGAAGTTACCGCCGGGCTGGAAAGCGGTGATTTCATTGAGATCTCAGATGGCCTTCACACAGGCGAGCGCATCGTAACCTCCGCACAGTTCCTGATCGATTCTGAGGCGAGTACTAACAGCGCCTATTTGCGCCTACTTGGGGCTGGCGTCGACGATGCTCTGGTAAATGACATAAATCCACCTGCCGAAGTCATTGAAGGCACTCTAAATAGTATTATGGATGACGGGCAGGTCAATATTACACATGGCCCCATCAGACAATTTGGCATGCCCGGCATGACAATGCATTTCAGGGTCTCTGAGAAAATTGACCTCACAAATTTCTCGAAAGGCGACATCATAAAATTCAGCGTCATACAGGCTGATGACGGCTGGTACGTCATCACCTATATGGCAACCCGGTAGCGGAGCGAAAACCATGATTTCCAATATCATAAAATGGTCCGTTGATAACCGCTTCTTGGTTGTTATTCTGGCGCTGCTACTCGCAGGTTGGGGGGCCTATTCCCTCAAGCGCATGCCGCTTGATGCCATCCCTGATCTCTCTGATGTGCAGGTTATTATCAAAACCACATACCCCGGGCAGGCGCCACAAGTGGTTGAGGACCAAGTAACATACCCGCTTACCACTGCGATGCTCTCCGTGCCGGGTGCAACAACGGTGAGGGGCTATAGCTTCTTTAACGACAGCTATGTCTATGTGATTTTCGAAGATGGCACAGACCTTTACTGGGCACGCTCCCGCGTGTTGGAATACCTGAGCCAAGTTGCGCCCAATCTGCCTCAAGCCGCCCGAACCGCTCTGGGTCCGGATGCAACAGGCATTGGCTGGGTGTATCAGTATGCGCTTATTGACCGAACTGGCAAACATGACCTAGCCGAACTTAGAAGCTTGCAAGACTGGTTTCTAAAGTATGAACTGCAAACCGTTGACGGCGTGTCTGAAGTTGCGACCATTGGCGGCATGGTGAAGCAGTATCAGGTAGTTGTGAACCCCAACAAACTGCGTGCTCATGGCATTCCGCTTATGGCTGTAAAACTGGCAATTCAGCGTGGCAACCAAGAAACAGGTGGCCGGGTTATTGAAATGGCCGAAGCCGAATATATGGTGCGGGCCTCGGGCTATATTGATGAAATTTCAGATATCGAAGCGATCCCTGTTGGTAACACCAGTAATGGTACCCCGATCCTGATGAAAGATATCGCAAATATCCGTATGGGGCCAGAATTAAGGCGCGGCATTGGTGAGCTTAACGGCGAAGGTGAGGCTGTTGGCGGCGTGATCATCATGCGCTGGGGCGAAAATGCACTGACGACTATCGCACGAGTGAAGGAGAAAATTGAGGCTCTGAAAGCTGGTTTACCGGAAGGTATTGAGGTGGTTGAAACCTATGACCGCTCAAACCTAATTATGCGCGCGGTTGATAATCTGGGTGAAAAACTGATTGAAGAATTTATCGTAGTTGCGCTCATCTGTGCCTTCTTCTTGTTTCACCTGAGTTCGTCAATTATCGTTGTGCTCAGTCTCCCACTCGGCATTTTAGCAGCCATCATTGTGATGAATGCACAAGGTATCAACGCCAACATTATGTCCCTTGGCGGCATTGCCATTGCCATTGGCGCAATGGTCGACGCAACTATTGTGATGATCGAAAATTTCCACAAACATCTTGAGGGTGAAAAGCTCACAAAAGAAAACCGCTGGCAGATTGTCACCAAGTCCGCGGTTGAGGTTGGTCCTCCGCTTTTCTTCTCCCTGCTGATTATTACCTTCAGTTTTGTGCCTATTTTTGTATTGGAAGGCCAAGAAGGGCGACTGTTCGCGCCTCTTGCTTACACTAAAACTTACGCAATGGCTGTCGCTGCAGGTTTATCAATCACCCTCGTGCCTGTCTTAATGGGCTATTTCGTGCGCGGCAACATTTTGCCAGAGCATAAAAATCCAGTGAACCGAGGGTTGATTGCAGGTTACAGGCCCTTCATCAACTTGGTACTTAAATTCCCGAAAGCCATGATACTTGTGACCCTGCTGATAATGGGCAGCAGTTATTATCCGCTCTCGCAGCTCGGCGGTGAATTTATGCCTGAACTGGATGAAGGTGATCTTCTATATATGCCAAGTGCATACCCCGGTGTTTCTGTGGACAAAATGGCACAAATCCTACAGCAAACCGACCGACTGATTAAAACTTTGCCGGAAGTAGAGACAGTTTACGGCAAGGCCGGACGTGCTGAAACGGCCACCGACCCCGCGCCGCTCACTATGATTGAAACCACCATCAAACTTAAGCCCAAAAGCGAATGGCGTACGGGCATGACGATGGAGAAACTGAAACAGGAACTCAACAAAATTGTACAGGTGCCAAGTCTGACAAATGTTTGGATCATGCCGATTAAGAACCGGATTGATATGCTAGCGACAGGCATTAAAACACCAGTTGGCATTAAAGTGGCGGGCCCGGACCTTAATGTTATCAGCGACATTGGCCAGCAAATTGAAGCCGTTATGAAACAAGTGCTCGGCACCGCCTCTGTTTACGCCGAGCGGGTTACTGGTGGCCGTTATGTCAATGCTGAAATTGACCGTATTAAAGCCGCACGCTACGGCCTCAATATCGCAGATGTGCAAGAGGTTATCTCTACTGCTGTTGGCGGCATGATCGTAACTGAAAGCGTTGAGGGGTTGGAGCGCTATCCCGTTAACCTTCGTTACCCGAGCGAATTCCGCGATTCACTCGACCGGCTGCGCAGTTTACCAATTGTAACGCCGCAGGGTGCGCATATCCCGCTTGGGCAAGTCTCAGACATTAGTGTCAGCACAGGCCCCGGCCTTATCCGCAGTGAAAATGCCCGTCGCAATGGTTGGATATATGTTGATATTGAAGGTGTTGATATCAGTAGCTATGTCAAGGACGCACAGAAAACTGTCACTGAGAATATTGACCTGCCAGCTGGTTACTCAATCGCATGGTCTGGGCAGTTTGAATATATGGAACGTGCCAAGGAAAAACTAAGTATCGTTGTACCGGTTACACTAGTAATCATTCTCTTATTACTGTTCCTAAACTTCAAGAATGTCACATCCGTAATGATCATCATGGGCACACTGCCACTTGCGCTGGTCGGCGGCGTGTGGCTGCTTTATTGGCTCGACTACAACCTATCCGTTGCCGTAGGCGTTGGCTTCATTGCTCTTGCGGGTGTTGCGGTTGAAATTGGTGTTTTAATGATTGTCTACCTTGACCAAGCATGGAACAGGATCAAAGCTGATGCGAAACGATCAGGGCACCCCCTAACGGCTCAGAACCTGAAAGACGCTGTGATCAGTGGTGCGCTGCTCCGCGTACGGCCCATTATGATGACCGTTGGCGCCAGCATTGTCGGTTTACTGCCAATTATGATCGGTGACGGCACAGGTTCAGAAGTAATGCGCCGTATCGCTGCACCTATGGTAGGCGGCATGGTTAGCGCAACAATCCTAACCCTCCTGCTAATCCCTGCTATTTACTTATTGTGGAAAAGCAAAGAAATTCCTGCAAACTAAGGTATTGTTCGCGCGGAAATACTCGCAAAATAGTTGAAGGCAACCCGAGGGTTGCCTTCCAGCGTGCGAGCAACCCATTGGGATAAATTGCTTGCGTGCCTAGAAACTAGATTGTGAGATTTTAAAAAGCGGAGTGGCAGTTTCCTGCCACCCCAGTCCACGTAACCTCTAGAAAGTAAGTTTCACGCCTGCAAAGTAAGAGCGGCCCAGAACATCATAAAGTG
>CAXBKT010000113.1:0-12183 GCA_963976155.1 uncultured Kordiimonadaceae bacterium
ACTCCGCATAGCTTCTTTAACTGCTTCAGGGTCATCAAGCCGGTTTATATGATGCCGAAACTCCGCTGAACCGTGCAGGCCCTTAGTATACCACCCGAGATGCTTTCGAGCCATACGAACAGCCGTAACAACACCATAATGCTCGATCATTGCTTCATAGTGACCGAGTACGATTTCAAGCTGGGCCTCTAACTCTGGGTCAGGTAAACGTTCCCCGGTTTTCAGATAGTGAATAACTTGTGATGGAAACCAAGGCTTACCATATGTACCACGGCCAATCATAACGCCGTCAGCGCCAGAGTCCGTCAACGCCATTTCCACATCTTCCATGCAATTGATATCGCCGTTTACGATCACAGGGATATTCACTGCTTCTTTCACCAAGCCAACTTTTTTCCAGTCAGCATGGCCTTTATACATCTGACAGCGCGTGCGGCCATGAACCACAATCATTTTAACACCTGCTTGCTCTGCAATTTTCGCCAAATCCCAAGCATTCAAGGTATTATCGTCCCAGCCAAGTCGCATTTTCAGGGTCACCGGCAAGGAAACAGCGTCTACAGTAGCCCTTACAAGCTCACCAGCATTGTCGAGGTCCCGCATAAGTGCCGATCCAGATTGACCGTTAACAACCTTCTTAACTGGGCACCCCATATTTATATCGATGATAGCAGCGCCGCGGCCTTCATTCAATTTTGCCGCTTCCGCCATTTTCGAGGCTTCACAACCAGCAAGTTGAACTGACATCGGAAATTCTTCCGCGCAGTTTGTCGCCATTTTTTGGCACTTTTCACTTGCCCGGATCATCGCCTCAGAAGCAATCATTTCAGACACAACAAGACCAACCCCAAAGCTTTTTACAAGCCTGCGGAAAGGCATATCGGTAACGCCACACATAGGCGCGAGCAATACTGGGTCTTTGATTTCGACCTGACCAATGTTAAGAGCCATCATGTAAACCTAACAGAAAAATAAAACTGCCTATTTATTGGGCACCGCTTATGCCAGAAGTTATGCGAAAAAGCCAGAGTAAGAATGTGCCCATGAAAGATACCTCTATTGGCGTTGTTATTGTTGCAGCAGGTCGCGGTAACCGCGCCCAAACAGAGCTGCCTAAACAATATTGTACCTTACTTGGAAAAACCCTTTTACGGCGAACAGTTGAAGCAATTACCCTCCAACTTCCAGCAGCCCAAATTGTCACAGTTATTCACCCTGAGGACCAACAGCTTTACAAACAAGCAATGACTGGCTTCGATGGAGCCAAATATATATTTGGCGGAGATACGCGCCAAGAAAGTGTTTTGAGAGGGCTAGAAGCCTTAGAGACCTCAGCACCACAGTTTGTACTAGTTCATGATGCCGCCCGGCCTTTTGTGAGCGAGGCACTTATTACCAATCTTTTGGATGTTCTTACTGCCGGTTATAAAGCCGTTATCCCCGCACTGTCTGTTACTGACACCCTAAAGCGCGTTGAGGGAAATGTGATAACAGATACAGTTGACCGTAGGAGCCTGTATGCTGTCCAAACCCCGCAAGCATTCAATTTCAGTAGTTTGCTAACCGCGCACCGGGCTGCACCTCACAGAGGCTTCACTGATGACGCTGCTGTTATGGAAGCTGACGGAAACCAAGTACAAATTTGTACCGGCAACCAAGAAAACTTCAAAATTACGCGGCCAGAAGACTTTAAGAAAGCGGAGGCTCAGATCATGATGGCATGTGCAGATATTCGTGTTGGCTCCGGCTATGACGTACATCGTTTCGAGGCCGGGGATGGGCCATGGCTTTGTGGCATCAAGGTTCCCTACCACCTTACCCTAAAAGGACACTCTGATGCTGATGTTGGCTTACACGCCCTTACAGACGCCATTTTAGCAGCTATTGCCGAAGGGGATATTGGTACGCACTTTCCTCCAAGTGACGAAAAGTGGTCAGGCGTAGAAAGTTCAGTGTTTCTTCAACATGCAAGTAAGCTCGTTACAAATAATGGCGGCGTTATCAGCCATGTGACAGTCTGTCTGATATGTGAAAAACCCAAAATTAGCCCGCACAAAGACGCCATGCGTGCCCGTATTGCTGAAATACTGAATATCGACATTAAACGGGTCAGTGTGCAAGCAACCACCACTGAAAAACTTGGTTTCACTGGCCGCGAAGAAGGTATAGCAGCACAAGCCACTGCTACAGTGCGCCTACCGCTTGGGGATTTTTAGATGACAAAACAACCCATACGCAACTGGCCTGACCGCCATAAACACTTGAGTTTTTGGTGGTCCACTGCTTTAGGAGTTGGGCTTTTGAAGCCTGCACCCGGCACTTGGGGCTCCTTAACGGCTGTAATCGTAGGCTATTTCATGATTTCGGGTGGCCTTAATCTTATTTCTCTCCTAGCTGCAATTAGTTTGATCACCCTCCTCTCTATCTGGGCAATCAATGATATTGAAACAAAGTCCGGCATTCATGACGCAGGAGAGATTGTCATTGACGAAGTCGCCGGCCAGTGGCTCGCCCTCATTCCTTTTTACTTTATTACAGGTAGTTTTCTTGGCTATGCTGCAGCCTTCCTACTTTTCCGGTTATTTGACATTTGGAAACCGTGGCCAATTGGCCTACTCGACAAACATGTGAATGGCGGTTTTGGTGTTATGGTTGATGATCTGGTAGCGGGGCTATTTGCGGCAATAGTTCTTTGGGGCCTTCTCACTTTGGAAATACTCCCTACCCTCTAAAGAGCTTGCAACTTTTGATATAATCGTCTTACGCTCAATTCATGGAATTTGATAAAGATATTCATACACTTGCTGATAACTTGTTAGAAGCAGCACGCCAGCGCGGTATGTTGATAGCAACGGCAGAATCTTGTACGGGTGGCCTTGTTGCTGGCGCTCTGACCGATATAGCCGGTTCTTCAGACGTTTTTGACCGTGGCTTTGTTACCTACACCAACGAAGCTAAGCAACAGATGTTGGGTGTTAGCGCCCAAAGCCTTGATCGCTACGGCGCTGTTTCTGACGCAATTGTCAAAGAAATGGCTTACGGCGCTCTTGCAAACTCAATGGCAGACCTAGCAATCTCTATTTCCGGCATCGCAGGCCCCGGTGGCGGCTCTGAAGAAAAGCCTGTCGGTACAGTTTACTTCGGCCTTTCCCAATTAGGAGAGACTCCTCATTCTGAGAAACGAGAATTTGGAGATGTTGGGCGCGCGGAAATCAGACGCCAAGCCGTTATTGTTGCTCTATCTCTTATGTTAGAGGCTATTGCCTCCTAGTCATTGCCCATAAAGGTCTTTAGCGCGCTCTTCAAATGCAGCAACCATCCGATGGCATGCCATTGTAAAGAGGCCGCCAATCATATCATCCAGTATTTTGCTTTTAAATTCAAAATCCACAGCAAAGTCGACTAAACACCCCCCACTTTCGTGCGGTAAGAAACGCCAGTGGTTATAAAGTTGCTTCATGGGGCCTTTAACATAATCGACATCAACTCTAGTGCCGTTTTCAAACGTTACACGCGAAGTAAAACGCTCCCGAAACAATTTAAAGCCAATGATAACATCTGCGTCAAACTGGTTCTCTTTACGCGCATATACTCTCGCACCCATGCACCACGGCAAAAATTCAGGGTACTTAGCGACGTCTGCGACAAGATCAAATACTTGCTCAGGTGTATAAGGTAACAGTTTCTCTTCAGTAAATTTGGGCATCACACTCTCAATTATGGAGCATTTCCATAACCGGCATTAACTAGAACGTAAAGAAAAACAGTTAGCCAAATTGAACATTCAATGCAGCCAAAGCAATAGCAACCATGCCGTTAACCAAACTAAACAACATATAAACTGCAATAGTCATGAATAAGGTTTTCAGCCACTTACGCCCATAAAAGCCAGCTATACCCTGCAGAAAAACAACAAAGATAATAATGTCTGGTGTGCCTTTATACTCAATGCTAGTCACAAAAAACGGCACAAGCGCGACCAGAAAAGCATACAACTGCATTTGGCCCAGCATATAGCAGGTTAAGGTCAGCGTTTCGGCAAAGTTCCGGCCAGACCGAAAAAATAACCAGCGCAAAATATACGAAAAAATCGGAACCACAATAAAGGTCAGCAGGTCTCGCTGTTCGGTAATAATTTCCCTGATAGCATCAATGTATTTTTTCATGACCTCCATGAAAGCAGCTTCATCAGGGTCTCTTGAGGTCGACATACCAAGATCAACAGTTTCCATAGAGGTGACATCAAGCCAGCCATTCGCAGCAAGAAAACCGATGAAAACTGCGAAAGTAGTGATCACGTATCGAATAGGGTTTATGTAACTTGACCGTGCGCCGCCAATATAGGCTAACGCTACTTTTCCCGGGTTTTTAAACAGCTCAATAAGTGTACGCCAAGGTTTTGACCGCAAGTCTGTAAGGGATTCAAATAGATTATGGAGCATCAAGCGGCTATTTAGCCGTGTGCCAATATCCTTCTGCCCACAAGCCGCACAATATTGGCCTGTTAGAAGTTCTTCGCAGTTGAGACAGCGGTACTCTTCTTGTTTGGGCTGATCTGTTGATACATTCTCAGTCATACGAAGGAAAACCCTAGAGTTTTTAAGTTAAAAACATATGTATTGCCGCTAAACTAGCACCCGCAAAAGTTTGCACTAATGACAACATTAGGAAAGCCAGCACCCCCATCAGAGTAGATTTAATCCAGCCACCAGAATAAAAGCCGTAGATGCTTTGAATTAATACAGCAAATACTACCCACCCCTGCGATCCATTGTAAGGAATGGCCAAAATATATTGGAAAACACCAATTCCCAAGCCGTAGATCTGGATCATGCCAAACATGAAGCATACAAAAGACAGAGTTTCCGCAAAATTCCTCTGATCTGTACGAAATACCCACTTCAAAAGCAAAGCAAAGATCGGGAGCGTTATAAAGGTAAACAGATCACGTTGTTCGGTAAGGACACTTTTGATTGAAGCTAAAAAACTTTGGATCATTGCCTCAGCTTCAGGTAACTCTGAGGGGGCATCATCAAACGTTACATTGATAGCCTCTAGACTTCCTGACTGGAGCCAGCCCACACTAGCAAGAAAGGCAATATAAACAGCAAACGTAGCCAGAAAAAACTGAACGGGGTTAATATATTTGGCGCGGGCCCCACCAATATAAGCCTTGGCTACATGTCCTGGATTTTTCACAAGGGCTATCAGAGTATACCAAAGCCTTGAATCTACATTAGAAATCGCTTCAAACAAACTATGGATTAGTAAGCGACCATTAAGACGCGGACCAATATTTTTCTGGCCACAAGCATAACAAAATTGCCCCATCAAGCGCTCATCACAGTTCGTGCAATAAGCGACTTCATTTTCCCCTACTTCGGTATCGGCTTCTTTCTGTCCCCTACCTGAAGTCATATAGTTCCTATTTGGTAGTTTGCTGTGCTGCCAACTTTTTCTCGCGTGCTGCGCGCAATTTCACAAAGTCATCACCCGCATGATAGCTAGAGCGTGTAAGCGGTGTCGAGGAAATTTGCAAAAAGCCCTTACCTTTGCCCATCTGTTCATATTGCTTGAACTCGTCAGGCGTCACAAAACGGTCAAGACGGGCATGGCGTGGTGTTGGCTGTAAATATTGACCAATTGTCATGAAATCAATATCAGCCATACGCATATCATCCATGACCTGACTCACTTCAAGACGCTCTTCACCTAGGCCAACCATAATACCAGACTTTGTAAAAATGGACGGGTCCAACTGTTTCACAGTGTCCAAAAGGCGGAGTGAATGGTAAAAACGTGCACCAGGTCGAATTTTAGGATAAAGCCGAGGTACGGTCTCTAGATTATGATTAAACACATCAGGCTTTGCTTCAACAACCTTTTCGATCGCGCCGGGTTTATTCCGGAAATCAGGCGTCAAAATTTCGATCGTGGTTTGCGGGCTGGTTTCACGAATTGCCCGGATCACTTTCACAAACTGGTCTGCACCACCGTCAGCAAGGTCATCCCTATCAACAGATGTAATAACAATGTGTGACAAACCCATTGTAGAACAAGCATTTGCAGTATTTTCCGGTTCCATAGGATCAACGGCCATCGGACGTCCGGTTTTCACGTTGCAGAAAGCGCAAGCTCGCGTACATGTATCGCCCAAAATCATAACAGTCGCATGCTTCTTAGACCAACACTCACCAATATTGGGACACGCTGCTTCCTCACACACTGTGTGAAGGTTTTTCTCACGCATAAGCTTACGAGTATTATGGTATTCCTTGCTGACAGGGGCCTTCACCCGTATCCAGCTCGGTTTACGTTGAAACTGTGTTTTCTCTTCAGGTTTATTCATACTCAGCATCCAACTCATAAGCTGATACCACCAACAAGCAGTCGTATCATTTTAACACCACAGCCAACGTATGGCCATCCAACCGAACCCTGTCGCAGTACGGCATAATAACAGACTAACAGGGTATACCCCTTTTTACATCTGCAAGCTTTGCGTGGCTGCTTTTACCCCAGAGACTAAGTCTTGTCCATAAAAGCTAACATGACCGAGCCTTTTGCCTTTCTTGCCTGATCAATCAGGCCAAAGATTGCGCCGCCAAACGATAGTTAATCAAATTTTCATCTTAATAAGAAAGAATGCACGCATGTTTCCAGCCGGAATACGCGCGTATCTAGTTAATTTTCACAGATCATGACGATTGGAGTTCATCCCCATGAAACTAATCCAAAAAAATATTATCCTCCCCCTTATCTGCTTGAGCTTCTTGCCAATAGCTCCGGTTTTTGCGGATGGCCATATGGAAAACTGGGTTAAAGCAGCCCGCAAGGAGTTTGCGTCCAAACAAAGATACCCAAGAAGCGCTATCGACGACGGCATTGAAGGTACTGTAACTGTTGCCGTCCGTGTCAATGCTGACGGATCCATCACAGGTTTTGACATAAGAGAGTCCAGCACGCACAGCATCTTGGATGATCAAGTGCTCAGCTTGTTAACGCGTGTTGACCCCCTCCCTGCACTTCCAGGCGATGCAATGTCCCACGAGTTTGTCATCCCTCTATCTTACCGAATGCAAAAAGGCGCAGAGGTGAATGCTGAAGTAAAAGTCGAAAGCAACCGGGATACAATGAAAAGCTGGGCCAAGGCTGTCATGCGCCGCGTCGCAAGAAAGCAAGCCTACCCTTCCCACTTACTAGACCAAGGCATAGAGGGTGTAACCAAGGTTGAACTTACGATTGCAGCTAACGGAGCGATCACAGCACAGGAAGTTGTAGAATCTTCCGGGCATGCCCAACTGGACCAGGAAACCCTGGAGCTTGTAGCCCGAATTAATCCGCTTCCGCCACTTCCCGAAGATAAAACCGAATTTACCGTAACAATTCCGGTAAAATACAAAGTTTCTAAATAAAGATATTTGGATAAATAAAAAGCCCTCACATCGTGAGGGCTTTTGTATTGCAGAAATTCATCCATATAAGGGATAAAGCTCTAAGCTAGAACCTGTCCCTGATACATGCCCTCATTTTCACCACGATCAAGAGCACGCAGGTCAAATTGCCCCTGTGTTGGTTGAGGATTTTCGTGAAAAGCTCTGGCTAAAAGACGGCTTCTCCCCATAACAATATCGCGCAACAATGCGGCATCCAACTCTTTAGGGTCTAGCAAAGTCAAAACCTCAGTTTTGCCGATACAATTAGAGTCTATATGCAAGTGCAAAGACACTTGTGTTCTCCGGTAGGCTGTAAAGCTAAACCCTTCTATCAACTCTTCTTCAGTATCAACCTCATAATAGCCAGAAGGCAAAACCTTATTAAACCCATAAAGCTTGAATGGGTGATTAAAGTGAATAGTTGTCCTATAGGTTCGCTTTGTCATACCTATCAGCCTCTTCCGAAACACCATATGGGGAAGCGCGAACACCTCCCCTAGCAACATTTAGGATTTAGGAGGCTTGGCCTCTTTCTTTGGTCCAACTGTCTCAGTTTTCTCAGGCGTTGCCGTTCGTGTTTCTGAAGGTTTTTCTGCTGTAGCTTTAGAAAGATCTTTGAAGGACATTTGATGTCCCTTTCAGGCACGCAGCAAGGATTTGCTGCAAAGTGCGCTGGAATTAGCGCTATTATCACATATGGGGACAAGAAATAAAATTACAATAGATACATTTAATTTATAATTAAATTTCACAAAAACTAGTTTTAATAGCTTTCAACAACCCAATACTTTTAGTATTTCGTTTATAGCCCAATAGATTTCCGCAACGCGGCACGTGCCAAAAGCCTTGTTGAATCAAGTGTTAGTAACGGTGAGTTATCATCATTTATAATAAGGGGAATTTCCGTGCAGATAGTTTTATAACAAAGCGCAGCACCTTCCGCTGAACACCCAACAACGCCAATATGCTGCACTTTTGTAACTAAACTCTCCCGTCATTCCACGACTTGATCGTGGAATCCATGTCAGGCCCACAATCGGTGTTAAATATGAATAGGCCGCCCATATGCCGCAAGTACACTCTCGTGCATCATTTCGGAAAGTGTTGGGTGTGGGAAAACAGTGTGCATCAACTCTTGCTCAGTTGTCTCAAGTGTCCGGCCAATCACATACCCTTGGATCATTTCGGTTACCTCAGCACCAACCATGTGTGCGCCGAGCAGTTCGCCTGTTTTATTGTCGAAAATGGTTTTAACAATGCCTTCAGGCTCGCCGAGCGCAACAGCCTTACCGTTACCAATGAACGGGAAGCTCCCAACGTTAATGTCGTAACCCTGCTCTTTCGCTTTCGCTTCCGTCAGGCCAACAGACGCAACTTGCGGGCGGCAGTAAGTACAGCCCGGAATGTTGCTTTTGTCGATTGGGTGCAGGTCTTTAAGGCCCGCGATCTTCTCAGCCGCAATAACACCTTCGTGAGACGCTTTATGCGCAAGCCACGGTGCGCCAGTAACGTCACCAATAGCCCACATTCCCGGAACACCCGTAAAGCCCCACTCGTCGGCTACGATATGACCGCGATCCGTTTTAATACCAACGTCCTCTAAGCCAAGGTTTTCAACATTGCCGGTAATACCAATCGCAACAATCACACGGTCAACAGTGATCTCTTCCTTTTTGCCCTTCTTCTCAACAACGCAAGTAACAGTATCCTTGCCTTTTTTGAGTTCGGTCACAGAGGCATTTGTTTTGATCGTCATACCCTGTTTCTTGAAGGATTTTTCGGCAAACTTGGAAATCTCGGCGTCTTCCACAGGAAGAACTCGGTCCATCATCTCAACAACCGTTACGTCAGAACCAAGCTCATTAAAGAAGCTCGCGAACTCAATTCCAATCGCGCCAGAACCAATTACGAGCAGTTTCTTTGGCATCGTGTTTGGTGCAAGTGCATGCTTGTATGTCCAAATTAGCTTACCATCAGCTTTAAGATGCGGCAGTTCGCGCGCGCGCGCGCCGGTCGCGATGATCGTATCCTTCGCAGTGAGTTCTGTAACCTTACCGTCTTTGCCGGTAACGCCGATCTTGCCTTTAGCGAGAATTTTGGCTTCGCCCTCAATGTGCGTAACCTTATTCTTTTTCAGCAGCATGCCGATGCCGCCGTTCATTTGCGCCGCCACGCCGCGGCTGCGTTTCACGATAGCGTCAAGGTCAAAACTTACGTTATCAACTTTAATGCCATAGTCCGCTGCATTTTTTGCAAGATGATATACTTCAGCCGACCGCAAAAGCGCTTTTGTTGGGATACAGCCCCAGTTTAGGCAGATGCCACCAAGATGCTCGCGCTCCACGCATGCGACTGACATACCAAGCTGCGCCGCACGAATGGCTGCCACATAACCACCGGGGCCGCCGCCGATTACAACAAGGTCAAATGCCGTAGGGCTTGAAGGTTTGCTCATAGTTAAATCCGTTCGTGTTCATCTTTTTTACGGGGATCATCCACACCACCAGTGTGGGCCGTGCCTTTATTCTCAATCAGAAGTGCACAGCACTTCTCAGGGGCATATGGCTTATGCTCGACACCTTTCGGCACCACAATCATTTCGCCCTTTTCTACCCAGACCTGCTTGTCACGGAAATCCATTCGAAAACGGCCTTCAACGACCAGAAACATCTCGTCCTGATCGTCGTGAGCATGCCACACAAAGTCGCCATCAAATTTGGCGAGACAAACCATATTGTCGTCCAGATCAGCGATTACCTTTGGTGACCACTGATCTTTGAACAAGCCCATTTTCTCTTTAAGGTTAATAACGTCCATTGCCGTTACTCCTTAAAGCAGCATCATCACCGGGTTTTCAATGTAGGCCTTAAATGCTGCAAGGAACTCTGCACCAACAGCGCCGTCAATTGCGCGGTGATCACATGACATTGTCACCTTCATCACCGTACCCACTTTAACCTTGCCTCCACGAATAACTGGCTGCTGAACACCAGCACCAATCGCAAGAATAGCACCTTGCGGCGGGTTGATAACCGCTGAGAACTCAGTAACACCGTACATGCCAAGGTTGGAGATAGAGATCGTGCCACCCGCATATTCTTCCGGCATCAATTTGCCGCTCTTTGCCTTACCAGCAAGTTCTTTCACTTCAGCTGATATGGCAGCGAGGCCTTTTTCGCACGCACCGCGTACAACGGGTGTAACAAGGCCGCCTTCAACAGCAACCGCAACGGATACGTCAGAGCGCTCATACCAATACATTTTGTCACCAGCATACTGTACATTGGCAGCAGGCACCTTCTTAAGTGCAAGTGCCGTCGCCCGAATGATAAAGTCATTCACGCTGATTTTAATGCCGTCTTTCTCACCTTGTGTATTGAGCACTTTACGCTGCTCCAGCAAGGTATCTATCTGACAGTCAACAGTCAGGTAGAAATGCGGCACTGTTTGCTTGGATTCAGTCAGACGCTTTGCAATAACCTTGCGCATGCCGGACAGTTTCTCTTCACGGAACGGAATATCATGGGCACCGTATTCTGGTGCTTGAACAGCTGGCGCTGAAGCAGCAGCCGCTGGCGCCCGTGCGCCCGCCTTTGCGTTTTCAACATCGCGTTTAACAATACGGCCATACGGACCAGAACCGTCGATCGCAGAAAGCTCAAGGCCTTTTTGCTCAGCGATACGACGCGCAAGCGGCGATGCTTTAAGGCGATCACCGGAAGGTGATGCTCCGGACGAAGCTTTCTTAGCCAGCACGGCCTTTGCTTCCGGCGCAGCTTCAGCTTCTTTGGCCAGTGCTTTTGCTTCCTTTTCAGGCGCAGGCTCTGGTTCAGGGGCAGTCTCTGGTGCGTCAGCTTTCGCTGGTGCCGCGTTACCCGTAGGCACCTTGATATCAGCAACATCTTCGCCATCTTCCGCTAGTATTGCGATGATTTGGCCAACAGGCACATCGTCTGTGCCTTCATCCACAAGGATTTTCGCGACAGTGCCATCATCGATGCTTTCAACTTCCATCGTGGCTTTGTCGGTTTCAATCTCGGCGATGACATCACCGCTTTCAACTGTGTCGCCTTCTTTCACAAGCCATTTGGCAAGTGTGCCCTTTTCCATAGTTGGAGATAGAGCTGGCATAAAAATCTCGATAGACATATCTGATTGCTCCCTGCTCTATTCCACGTAACAAACGGCTTTTGCCGCTTTTACGATTTTGGCTGCGTTTACGACTGCTGCTTTTTCGAGGTTGTTGGCATATGGCAGCGGTACATCGACGCTATTCACGCGTGTTACTGGCGCGTCCAGATAGTCAAATGCTTGTTCCATCAACTGCGCAGAAACATCGCTTGCAACACTGCACTGCGGCCAGCCTTCCTCAGCAATCACAACGCGGTTGGTTTTCTTCAGGCTTTCGATAACTGTTTCAATGTCCAGCGGACGAATTGTCCTGAGGTCAATAACCTCTGCGTTAATGCCGTCTTCAGCGAGCATATCAGCCGCCTTAAGCGCCTCACCAACAGTGATGGAGTATGAAACGATCGTTACATCACTACCTTCGCGGAAAATACGGGCTTTACCAATTGGCAGGACATGATCGTCCAGGTCAGGTACTTCGAAGCTTTCGCCGTACACCAGCTCGTTCTCAAGGAACACAACTGGGTTTGGGTCAAGGATCGCCGCTTTCAGCAAGCCTTTGCAATCTGCGGCATCATAAGGCGCAATAACCTTAAGACCCGGCACATTTGCGTACCAT
>CAXBKT010000114.1:0-12145 GCA_963976155.1 uncultured Kordiimonadaceae bacterium
CCGGCTTGGCCGCGCTGGCGGTACAGGAAACCCTGCACCAACATCTACCCGCTACCCCTTACCAGACTGGCAACCTGCAGGTGGCTTTAAGGTCGACAGGGCCCTGATTTTTGCGATGGTCCGTAAGGAAAGTGATTTCCGAAGCAGAGCCAAAAGCCATGCGGGCGCAGGCGGTTTGATGCAGGTAATGCCCGCCACGGCGCGCTATATCACTAAAAAGGGTTCGTTACTCCGCCGCTTGGGCAGCAATATATCACCTACTTGTTAGATAGTGACTATGTTGAAGGCAACTTGTTCATGGCACTCGCTGCCTATAACGGTGGCCCCGGCAGCTTAATGAATTGGCGCGAAGAAGTATCTTACCACCAAGACCCATTTCTGTTTATCGAATCCATTGGATTCTATGAAACACGCAACTATATTGAGCGGGTAATGGCAAACTTGTGGCTATACCGGATGCGCCTTGGGCAAGACACACCAAGCTTGAATGCACTTGCTTCAGGGGCATGGCCCACGCTCGAGCATTTAGATACGCCGCAAACAGCTGATGCTTTGCGCCGCGCCGTTACTTTAACAAATACAAGGACCGTAACCGTTGCCGAAGATTGATGAAACAATCGAGTTTATCCCAGTTAACATTGCGGTACTCACCATTTCCGACACACGTACTTTTGCGGATGACCGCTCTGGCGACACGCTGACAGCCCGCATTGAAGCCGCGGGGCATATCGTCACTGACCGTAAAATTGTTAAAGATGACAAGCCCTCCATCACGGCCCAGCTAGAGGCATGGATCGCAGATAACGACATCGATGTTATTATCTCTACCGGCGGAACCGGCCTTACAGGGCGAGATATTACCCCCGAATGTTTTGAGCCCCTTTACACAAAAGCAATTCCAGGGTTTGGCGAACTGTTCCGCATGCTTTCCTATGAACTAATTGGCACCAGCACAATACAGAGCCGCGCAACAGGCGGCCTCTCTGGCACAACATTAATGTTTGCCCTGCCCGGCTCAACCGGGGCCGTCAAAGATGCATGGGACAAAATCTTGGTAACCCAACTAGATGTACGTTTTCGCCCCTGCAACTTCGTAGAAATGATGCCACGTTACGGCGAAAAATAACCTTGTAACAAAAGCATAGTAATTTTGTTATCAGCTAAACCTAACTTCGCCCTTTCCCTATTAAGTTAGCTGCTTTAAGCTCCCACATAAATTAAAGTGGGGGAGCAGGCGTGACTGTATTTCAACGTCTTACACTTAGTGTATTATTGGTTTTTAGTACTAATTCAGCAGTAACCGCGCAGGAAACTGAGAATGGGATTACTCAAGCCCTTTCTGCCAGTGCCAACGCGCTGAATGATTTTGTCTTCGATAGCGTCTCAATATTTGGATTTGAAATTAAATGGATTGTCGCCTTTCTGGCGCTCCCCATGATTTTGCTGACCTTCTATTTTGGCTTTATAAATATACGCAGTTTCAAGCGCGCCTTCAGTATCCTGCGCGGGGACTACCGCGATGACAAAGCTCCCGGTGAAGTGACGCAGTTTCAAGCACTTTCCACGGCACTTTCAGGAACCGTTGGTCTTGGTAATATCGCGAGTGTGGCTGCTGCCATTAGCGTTGGTGGACCCGGCGCCATTTTTTGGATGGTCCTCATTGGGTTTGCTGCCATGTCACTCAAGTTTGCGGAATGCACACTCGGCGTGAAATACCGTGTGGTAAACCCTGACGGCACAGTCTCGGGCGGCCCTATGTATTACTTGGAGCGCGGCCTTAAGGCACGAGGCTGGGGAAAACTCGGTAAGACCCTTGCGTGGAGCTATGCACTCCTTGCACTACCCTCACTCACGCAAATCGCACAAACCAACCAATCATACGAAGCCTTGGTAACCATTACGGGTGTAGATAGCCTTACGTCCCAGCTAGGCTTTGGTGTTTTTGTCGCACTTCTAACGGCAGTAGTTATCGTTGGCGGCTTGAACTCAATCGCAAAAGTAACTTCGAAACTAGTGCCTACAATGGCATTTATCTATCTATCTGCTGCATTAACTATCATTCTTATACATGCGTCAGCTGTACCCGCGGCTTTTGTTACCATTTTTACAGAAGCTTTCACGCCCCAAGCCGGCGCAGGCGGCATGCTAGGTGTTATTGTTATCGCCATGCAACGCGCGGTCTACTCCACTGAAGCAGGCCTTGGTTCAGCAACAATGGCGCATGCTGCAGCTAAAACAGACGAACCTGTTTCCGAAGGTATGGTCGCGCTGATGGAACCCTTCATCGACACCATTATAATCTGCACCATCACAGCTTTGGTTATCGTTATCACTGGCGCCTATATTGGCGGCGAAGGTGTGTCAGGCATGTCCCTCACCTCCAAAGCATTTGGCAGTGTTATTAGCTGGTTTCCTTGGGTTTTGGCACTTGCTGCTTTTCTATTTGCTTTCTCAACAATCATCAGCTGGGCTTATTACAACAGTAAAATATGGGGATTTGTTTTTGGCGAATCTAAGCGGTCTATCACCATTTTCCGTATTATATTTTGCCTCGCCTTAATTCCAGGCCCGGTGATGTCACTCGCTGAAGTATACATGGTTATTGATAGCTTTTTCTTTTTGATGGCCATACCAAATATTATCGGTATTTACCTGATGGCCCCTGAAATAAAAAGGGACCTACAAAGTTATCTAGTCCGGTTAAAATCTGGTGAAATCAAAAAGCTCAGAAACAATTAGCACCTTTGCGAGATGCTACTGTTTTCGTATGGCTGAAAAAACTGGTTGGGAGGCCCCTATGAAAAAATTCGTTATTCTATTTACTCTTATTCTGATGCCTTTATGGGCATTGCAGGCAGATGACCGCGCTAAAGAAGAGGTCGACACGGTTCTTACCCAGCTTCACCAAGCAGCCTCTGACGCAGATTGGCCAACCTATTTTGGCCTTTACGCAGAAAAATCAATATTTATCGGCACAGATGTATCAGAGCGTTGGGACAAGGCCACTTTTCAGAAATATGCAGGTCAATCGAACGGCTGGACCTATATACTCCGCGAGCGCAATATTGATATTACGCCAGATGGTAATAGTGCGTGGTTCGACGAAATACTTGATAGTGAAAAATATGGCACCAGCCGCGGCACAGGCGTACTGATTCGCACGAATTCAGGCTGGAAAGTTGTGCAATATCACCTCACATTTCCTCTACCGAATGACCTAGCAGCTGAAATCACACAGCAGATTCAATCATTTGAAGAGAAGAAAAAACACGACTACTAATAGGTCAGCCTCCTTGTCTTGTATTACTCGCTTTTTGCGCTCATGCTTCCCTTTGGGGAATTGGGAAAATGCTGAGAGGAGGCTTCTATGCCTGTGTCCGGTGTTTTGGAGTGCTTATTCAACTATTGGGAACGCCTGCCTCGGACTGGCGTAGACAGCTTACCTATCAGAGCTGCCTTAAACTCCGTCGAACTATTAGAACTACTGCCTCGGGTCGCGCTGTTAAAGCGCGTTGACCGCTATAATGTTCAAGCCTCGATGATGAATTTAAGCGACACTAGTCTATGGCAGCGGCCATTTGTTGGCATGAATGCTTTTGACTTAACTGCCCCAGAAGTCAGAGAATCTCGTGCGAAATTTTACGAAGCGGTACTCGACCAGCCAGCAGCCGCGCACCTAAAAGAAACAATTCAACAAAAGGACGGTGTACAAGCGACTGTTAAATCACTCTATTTGCCCCTCGCAGATGGTCGGGGACAAGCTACCTATATTATGGCATGCACCGTCTATGATAATACAGTCCACAATAATAATATTAACGACAGACTGGTTCTCGACCACCAAGATGTGAAAGAACTCGAATTTATTGATATTGGTAACGGTATTCCAATAATGCAATTTGAGCGGCCCGAGCCACGAGCAGCAGAGGATAACGACTTAAACTGGTGGCAGCGTATCATGCCCGGACGGTATAAGCCCGTGTACACTACTCGTTTAGATTCCTGATAACGGCACAGTACCTCTAAGCACTCAGCCGTTCGACCATTTTAAACAGTTTATTTGGCATGAAGCGTTTCAGCCATAAGGCTTGCATCTCCTTGCCCTCTCCAACGGCAATCTCACGTTTACCTGCCTGAAACCCCTTCATAATAACCCGTGCACAAGCATTAACTTCCATGCCACCCTTGATATTTTCATCCATTTTGCCAAAAGTTTTCCCGTCACCTGTTATTGCATTTTCGGAGATTGCCGTTCGGATGTAACCGGGTGTGATCGTTGTAACAAAAATACCGTACTTTGATACTTCCGCACGAAGGGCGTCAAAGAAACCCATCATAGCATGCTTGGCCGCGCAGTATCCTGTACGCTGCTTCACACCAATTTTTCCCGCAACTGAAGCTGTGATTGCCAAATGCCCTGAACCTCGTTTCAACATGCTGGGCAAAACTGCTTTTGTCAGGGCGATTTGGCCAAAAACATCAACTTCAAACAAGCGTCGGTATGTTGCCATATCCGTATCAATGCAAAGTGACCGCTGTGATATGCCCGCATTATTATAAAGCATATCAATATGCCCCTTGAACGCTTCTGCTGTTGCGACAGATTTTGGTAAAGCAACTTCATCAGTCACATCTAAAGGCAAGACAAGAACATCATCTGCAAGACAGCCCAGTTTGATACAGGCTTCTTTTACACGCTCCAGTTCTTCTTTCCGACGTGCCGATAAAATTAGACAGGCTCCAGCTCTAGCCATCTCGTAAGCAACAGCTTCGCCGATCCCTGACGAGGCTCCAGTAATCCAAATTATTTTATCTTTAAACATACATGTCCTCTCCCCTTTTATAGGAAGATAAGTCGATCCTTCACTGCTACAAGGTGAAATTGACTGTATTGGGGATTGATTGTTACCCTGACTTCCGTCAGTTTGTCGGCACACAAAAGCCAGAAAGATAAATTCTTACATGCCAACGTTAAACAGCCTCCTTATCGCGGCTAAAAAATCAGCTGACAAACGGCTAGAGCTACTTGTACTATTATCAGCACTTGCGGGCTTGCTTACGAGTATTTTTTACAGGCCAGCTGTTGATGTTGTGAACGCTATTATGGCCACTCTCAGTGCATCAAACGCCGCAGAAACCGAATACAAAGAAGCAATCACTATTCTAACGGATAACTTGAGAACCATAATATTTGGCCAAGTCGCCCTCATTGCCATTGCCGGTTTTTTACTTCCTCTCTGGGCAAGGGCAAGCGCACCAGGCGACCTAATTCCGAATCAAGGGGGAATTCCAGCATTTCTTAGCCGAGGCTTTAGGGCATTCAAATACCAGCTAGCAGCAACGGGTCTAACGATTGCGTCCTTTGCCATCGTAGCGCCCATTACTGCAGTATTGAGCCAAATTCTTGGGAGCTTAGCGCTTGCAGCCGGTGGAATTCTTATACTATGGCTTAGCTTTGCGTGGTCAGCTACAGCCAATGCCGCCATTATGCTGAGCGTAAATGACCAACCGATTACATTCCGTTCTGCCTGGAGTTATACCCGCATTTTTATCCGTCCGCTCGCCGGCGCTTATGCAGCTCTATGGCTCATTGCTGGAATAGTGAATTTGCTACTAAGCAACTTAGCGACGCAGTCTCTATCCATGGATATCGCCACGCCGTTAACACTAGTGATTAGTGGTGCACTAACCTACTGCGCCACGGCACTACATCTCAGTAGTCTATTTGTTTTGCCTGAGACTTTAGACCGTACACACTAGAGCTAATCTCCGCTCCAGTTAAAATTAGCAGGGCGCTTTTCTAAAAAGGCCCTGATACCTTCCGCAGCATCCTCGCCTGTTTGCGCGCTACGAAAAATTGCCTCAGTCTCAGTATCTTCTTCCGTTTGTCCGTCAAGAACCCGCTGAACGAATTTCTTCATATGTTGCACAGAATATTGTGATACGTCTGCAATTTGTTGTGCAAACTCCATGACATAATCTTCAAGCGCTGAAGCAGCATATATCCCATCAACAAGTCCCATTTTAAGAGCTTCTTCTGCATTAAACATTCTACCAGTAAATAATATCGATTTGGCGTTAGATGGCCCCACCAACTCCACAAGTTGTTTAGTATCGCTGAGCGGATAGACAATACCGAGTTTAGCTGGCGTTATGGCAAACCTTGATGTTGTCGCCACATACCTAAAATCACAGTGGATAGCGAGCCCACATCCACCACCAACACAGGCGCCCCAAATTTGTGCGATGGTTGGTTTCACCGCACGCGCCAAACTTCGCTGTGCGTTTCTTATCGCTTTTTGGTTACTCTCTCGCCTTGCTGGCTCTGCAGCAACCAACTCAAGTTCACCAATATCCGCACCAGCTGAAAAAGCATCATGACTACTTGAGGTTAGAACAATCACACGAACAAGCACATCTGCATCAAGTAATGCAACAGCCCCAGGAATAGCTGACCACATTGCTTCAGACATCGCATTACGCTTATCCGGGCGATTGAGAACAATTTTGCCCACAGCACCAACACGCTCGACATAGATCACGCTAGATGTGTCTTCATAGTTCATGAAATTTACTCACTTTAAAACAATGATTGCTGCCGTTCTTCAACAGGCGGTGCGTGGCACTCGGCCCCCTCAAACCTGACGCTATTCATTTTATCACGAACCTGCATCCACTCAAATTGCTCTTCTTCAACCCAGTCAAACGACCCTAAAAAATCTCTTGGAAGCGGGTCATGTGGTGTGAGCCAGTCAGCATACTGTTCATGCCGCACCACAAGAGGACGTCGGTGATGTAATGGTTTTAAAACGGAGCGGGTGGAAGCTGTGACAATGGCCATCGTTTCCAACCAGTTGTCGCCGCCCGGACCGTGCCAAGTTGCCCAAACTCCTGCGAATGCCCCCAGCACACCATCATGTGGCCGGATTCTAAAGGGAGCTTTACGACCATTCACCGTACGCCATTCATACCAATCAGTAAAAGGCACGAGACAGCGCTGCCGTTTAACACTCGACCGGAAAGAAGGTTTATCCGCTATAGTTTCAACACGAGCATTAATAAGAGGCTTATCGCCTATATCCTTGCGCCACTCTGGTACCAAACCCCATTCAACTGCCGCGAGGTGCCTCTTTCCCTTTTCGCTGTTACGAACTACCAACACTGGCTGCCTAGGGGCAATATTATAGCGTGCCGGAATATCATTTTCAGCCCATACGTCGAAGGCTTTACCTATAACCTCTTTTGGGGCCGTTAAACTAAACCTGCCACACATTCAGCTTGCCTCACTCGCTTTCACACATCACTATTCAAAACATCACCTACAAGAGATAGCATGCATATGCCAGAGACAAGAAAAAATCCTTCCCGGCCAATCGTTGGTGTTGGGGCAGTAATTTTCAAAGACGACAAAATTCTTCTAATCAAAAGAGGAAAGGAGCCTAAAAAGAACCAGTGGAGCTTACCCGGTGGAGCCCAAAATTTAGGCGAAACCGCAAAAGAGGCCCTAGCACGGGAAGTAATAGAAGAAACAGGCCTTAGGGTTAAAATTACTTCCTTCATTGATGTTGTTGACTTTATTGAGTGGGGCGATGACAAGAGCACACCTCTCTTTCAGTATACACTGTTAGACTATAGTGCGGACTATGTTGAAGGCACTCTCCGCGCTAGCTCTGACGCAATCGATGCTCAATTTTTTACCCTTAGCGACATTCTTGCCCTGCCCTTGTGGAGTGAAACGAAACGCGTTATCAAGCAAGCAGCCTTGGAGAGAGGCCTTTATTAACACTACCGCCTTAAGGACAGACTTATCATGGACCAAGAGCGCCCTTCTTCCCGCAGCCTTATCGGTATGCTCGGTATGATCCTTGGCTTAAGTGCGTATGCTTTCGGCGCAGCTGCAATCGGAGATATGATCAGCCACTGGCCACTCGCAATCACTTCAGTCTATTATCTCATCGCAGGAATTGCATGGCTTTACCCTGCCATCAAAATATTGCGCTGGATGGCTGCTGGTCACCATAAATAGTAGGGGCTGAGCACAAACCTTGTACTCAGCATCCATATTTATTTGTGCTTACTTTGGTGGCGCCATATTTGGTAATTCTATCGTAACAATCTGCTTCAAAACTGGTTTGCCTTCCATGAAACGATTAATCGCTGTTTGCACTTCAGGCGACGACATATAAAGATTGTGCCCTGCATTCTCTACTGTGATAGCCGTGAGGTTTGTAAGGCCGGCTACAGCCTCTTTCTGACTTTCAATATAGGTACGCCCATCAAGGGTGCCGCTAAACAATAAGACAGGAATATTGCTAACTGGTTTGGCTCGGAAATCGTCTCCAAGATCAAGCTCTGGGGCAATACCGTCATAATGATATGTGAAATTCAAATAGTCTTTCAGAAGTGCTGTTTGGGCCTGTTCTGCTATCTCTTTTTTCTTATCCTCAGTCATACCTGAAGCAATATCCATCGCATTAGACATTGCTCTCAACGTAATAGGCTGACCGACGTCCATAAAACGACCAAGTGTCTTCTCTAGTAAGGGAGTAAGGTCATGATCAACAGCCAGATATAGTCCCAGTAGCATTGCCGCCCACTGTGGATCCGAAACTGCGCCTGTCGCTAACAATTGGATACCCCGGCGCTGAAGGAGAAAATCAACCGTGCTACCGCCATGCATTTGTAATTTAAGCGGCATAGGATGTTTTTCAAGCTTATCATGTACTCTGCGCATAAGAGCTTTAATGTCAGGGTATGCTGCCTTGGCATCAGGCTGGCTATCCACCGCCACTTGCAAACGGTCAAAGTAGGCGTCTGTGCGCCACGGCATTTTGATTGTTTGATTTAAACCCTCTGCACTCGATAGTATGACCTTATCGATTTTGTCTTCCATCTGTTTGATCGCGGCAAAAGCTAAATGGCTGCCATAGGATGTTCCCCAAAGCGTAACCTTCTTCGCGCCTAAATGCTGCCTGAGCGCCTCTAAGTCTTTTGCATTTTCAACTGTATTATATCCAGCAACATCCACACCCTCAGCTTTCCAGTAAGCTAAACATTCAACAAGCGCATCACGGTGTTTTTTGATAAAAACTTCATCAGAAGTTTGCTCTGTTTCCGAGACCTGTTGACTAGAAACACACTTAGGCAAAATGTCAGACGCACCAGTGCCGCGCTGATCAAGGGCAATAACATCGCTGTAGGCCCGCAGCGCCATAAACATATCAAAGCGTCTATATTTTGCCGTTCGGATACCTGACCCACCCGGCCCACCAGCCAGATAAACAATCGGTGGCCCTGCATTTTCTCCTGTCGCGGGAAAGCGCACATACTTGATTGGGATCATTCGGCTATTGGGGTTATTGCGGTTTTCAGGAACTTCAAACGACCCCTTGAAAGCCTCTGTAGGTTCCTTGTCCTTTGCCTCAAATACAAATTTTTCTTCACCCAAAGCAGAAACTGCAGGAACATGCAAAAACAGACATGAGGTTAACAAAGCCGTCGCTAATATTTTTTTCATTTTAAATCTCGCTGTTATGGTTGTCGCCCTTTCTAACCTAAGAATTTACGACAGAATTTCTCGGATGCATCTGCAAACGGCACCTTTAGTCCTGCGAATAACATTGAGTTAAATCACAGCGGTGGTAAATTCACTGCGAATGATTTTACGTGCCCTCATATTACTCTTGCTACTTAGCAGCGGAGCGAGCCCTACTTCAGCGCAGGGTTTCCACCACATTGACCTAAAATCTGCTATAATTTGTGAAAATGCACTAACTGATGAAATACCAACATTCTTAGAGTCTTCCTGCACAGCGCTAGATAGGCGCGCTATAGACCTTCACCAAAGACAAGTTTGGGTAAAGGCCACCGTTAATACCTCTGAAGGTTTATTGAACCAAAACCGACCACTCGGCCTGTTCGTTTCGGCAAAAGCCTCTTCTTCGTTTTATTTAAACGGGGAATTTCTTGGTCAGAACGGTAGACCATCCGCCACCGCTGATACAGAAATCATAGGCATGATGGACACTGTATTCTATCTACCGAAAGAGAAAATTAAACTGGGGGAAAACACTCTTACCTTCCGGATGTCCAGCCACCACGGGTATATTGCACTCGCAAACCCAATACACTGGATTGCTATTGCCCCCTACGCAAAACCTTCCAGCATAATTTTACAGGACTATTTGTCGTCTTTTCTGCCGTTGGGAATCTTAATAGTTGGTGCCTTGTACTTTGGATTTTTAGCGGTCAAACACCGCGATGATAAATCAATGATGCTGATCCCTTTCGTAGCATTTTTTGCTGCAGGACAACTTATCGCGGAAGTTTCTCGCGGCGCATTCCCTTATGCATACCCATTCCACGACCTTCGGTTAATGCTGATTTTATCCTGTGCGCTGGCAAGCGGCGCATGCCTTCTTCTCCATATCGTAGATCGTTTCATCGAAAGCCGTAAACTTCTTGCAGTCACGATAGCATATGCTATCGCCCTGATCCCGGTATTACTGACATCTGGCTTTGACGGAAAATCCCTTTTTGCGCTGCAGGGCCCAACTGCAATAGGAGCCCTCATCGCTATTTACGCTGCGGGGGAGAGAAAACCAAAAGCCATGGCTTATGCCGTGGCTCTCCTCCTCTTTTCTTTAACGATTTATCTGGCTCCATATCAGTTCTTAGACATCTACTTCTATTATATAGTTGCAGGCTTACTGCTATTTTTGTTTACCCAACAGATCCAAGTTCTAACACAGGAAAAAGACCTCCGTGCTGCCGAGAAAGCTAGAGCTGACCGGTTACAAATCATCTTGGATGAAAGCCGCGAAAAAATATGCCCCAGCATAATAAAAGTAGCAGAAGCAGGTAGAGTTAACTTAATTTCAACAGACCAAGTCGTGTTTTGCAAAGGTGCCAGAGATTATGTGGAACTTACCACCACAGACAAGAAAACTATTCTCCACACAGAAACTCTCAACGAACTTGAAGAAAACCTGCCCTCAACATTCTTGCGGGTCCATAGGTCCTATATTGTGAATACGCACTTTATTCAGTCCCTAGAGCGCGATGCGTCAGGGTCTGGCACCTTGCAACTCACCACCGAAGATAAAGTTCCTGTAAGCCGCCGGATTATGCCTAGAGTGCGTAAAGCATTACGCTGATCAAAAGCTGCAGCGCGCGCTACAGCTTTTGAAACCCTCTACGCTACAGGGAAGCTATAGTCCTTAAATTGCTCACGAAGGTCTTTCTTAGATACCTTCCCAGTTGCCGTATGAGGCAGTTCTTCTACGTAAACAAGATCGTCAGGCAACCACCACTTTGCAACCTTATCACTAAGATACTCTAGCATTTCAGCATGGGTAACCGCAGCACCCTCTTCTAGGACAATCACAAGCAAGGGGCGCTCATCCCATTTAGGGTGTGCGATACCAATCACAGCGGCCTCAGCAACCGCAGGGTGCCCGACAGCTGCATTCTCAAGATCAATAGAGCTGATCCACTCCCCGCCAGACTTGATTACATCCTTGGCCCGATCAGTAATTTGCATATAACCATATTCATCGATGTAGGACACATCTCCGGTGTCAAACCAACCGCCCTCATCAAGAATATTACCGCCTTCGCTTTTATAATAACTTTCCACCACCCAAGGGCCGCGAACCATCAAACGCCCTGAGGATTTACCATCCCTCGGCAGTTTAACATCATCGTCATTTTTGATGCACATTTCCACACCAAGCACCGAACGACCCTGCTTGCATTGCACATCAAGTTTTTCTTCTTCGGACAAACCCATAATGGCCGCATTTTCACTACCTAAACTACCGAGGGGACTTGTTTCAGTCATACCCCAAGCATGATTAACCCGCACACCATACTTTTCTTGGAAGGCCTGAATCATTGAACGAGGCACCGCTGAGCCTCCAATTGTAACAATTTTCAGCGCACCGCAGTCCTTGCCGGTAGCTTCAAGATACTTAAGCATACCAAGCCAAACAGTAGGCACAGCAGCTGTCATAGTTATGCCTTCACGCATCATCAACATATGCAGAGTTTCTGGATCATGGTGTGGACCATTTAACACCAGTTTGGCCCCTGACCCGGCAGCTGCATAAGGAATACCCCAAGCATTAGCATGGAACATTGGTAC
>CAXBKT010000115.1:0-12118 GCA_963976155.1 uncultured Kordiimonadaceae bacterium
CATCACGTGAAAGCTTTTTTATATCCCGTGATTTCATCCAGGCGCCATCGACTTTATCTCGGTTATAGCGAGGTAAATTGAGGTGAAGACTAGCAAGCGTCGTCACTGTTCCTGATGTTCCAAGAAACTGTGTCTTCCGACGATGCACCACATCAGAAATACGATGAGCTTTCTCAAAAGATTGCAGGTGAACCTTCACCGTATCAACCATTTCTTGATACGTCTGCTGCGGCAAAGCCTGCCCTGTATTACCAAATTTCTCTGATAAGTTAACTACCCCCCAAGGGATAGACATCCAACCTCTCATCTCGCTGGCCTTACCTGGAATAACACGTACCCAAATAAGCTCTGTACTGCCCCCCCCAATATCGAAGACCAAAGCATTTTTGTTTCCCGGAGCAATCAATGACTGGCACCCCATTACCGCAAGGCGCGCCTCTTCCCCTGCTGTGATAACATCAAGGTTAATACCAGTTTCACGACGAACGCGCTCCACAAATTCATCAGAATTCCCAGCAACACGGCATGCCTCAGTTGCAACATGGCGCATACATGTAACATTGCGTCTTTTGATTTTTTCAGCGCACACCTGCAGGGCTTCAATTGTTCGGTCCATTGCAGCCTCAGATAACATATTACTTTGAGATACGCCCTCACCCAGCCTGACAATACGCGAAAAAGCATCAATGACCCGAAATCCCTTCGGAGTAGGTCTGGCGATGAGAAGACGGCAGTTATTTGTGCCTAAGTCAATTGCGCTGTAAACCCCACGACTAACCGAAGGCTGCAACAAAGGAGTATTCTCAGTTCCTGTACCAGTTTTTGATCTATTTTTATTTGAAAATTGGGAACCTCGATGGCGCCTACGCGGGCCTCGCCCTTTTTTGTCTGTAACATCACGGTGGCCGGACTTGTCTTGGCCTTCAGAACGTGATGTCTGCGGGTTTTCCCGCGGTACATCTAACGACATGGTGTGTCTCATTTTATATTTTTTATATACCGCAGCCTTAAGCTGCTCACTTGCCTCCTTCTTATCATCCAGGCACCTCTTCACGCAATCTAATGTGCAAAATATCTTAGGCATGCATAAATGTTCTCATTCTGTTCTTGACTTGTGCATCAGTGAAATATAAGAACATAAATAGAACATACGGAGAATATAACATGACCATTTCACATATTTTGATCTTGTTGGCGTTTATTTGCCTTGGAAGTATGGGTATTACTTCTGCTCAAGAAGGTCTTGTGATTGTTTGGCGGCACATTCGCGGACATTTGCCAGTGTCTTTACGCAAAACAACATCCCCCATGCGTAGCATGAAAATCGTTTAACATTTTTCTATTGGAAAATGAAAGGCGCGGCGAACAACCAAAACAGCTGATACACCGCGCCCAATCCGAGCTAACCCCCCCAGGTGCGCTCGGCCTTCCTTGATATTAGGCAGCCAAATTTTTCGGCGCCAAGACCAATCAAACCTCCCCAAGCTGATCAGCCTATTAATATCCCAAAGAAGGAGGATGCATCGGACATAATTTCAGCATTGAAGTCAAGTCCTGTTCCTCAAAATATAAAAAAAATATAAAAAAGGGCCCTGTAGCAGGCCCTTCATTCAAATGTTGCTATGATAATATAAGATAATATCTAAAAGCCTACCCTACAGGTTCACCTTGATATTCTGTAACCCGACAATATTGTTCTGTCGCTGTTTGACGAATTCTACCACATAAATCCGTAGCTTCTTGCTCGTTAATTAAAGGGCCTGCGATCAAACGTAGGAATGTACCAATCCCTTCTTGGCTCTGAGTATAGATAAGGGGTGTCAAGCCGTTAAGATCCATGCCAAAATTCTGTTCTAACCCTGACCAGCCTGATGACACTTGATCTTGAGATCTGTATGACGCGAGATGCACTCCAAAGAAGACCTTCTGACTTGCTGCAGCACTACTAACAGGAGTCCCGGATACTTCGCTTGGCTTCACAGCAGCGCTTGTTTCTGCACCGCCTGTCGGTGCCTGCTGCATAACAGAAGACGTTGTAACAGAGGGATCAGATAGTTCAACAGAAAACACTCTATTCTCAAGTGTCTTCATTTCTCTCCGCATAGCCGATACATCGCTACTCACTTTGCGCATTGATGCAGCCAATTGAGGGTCTTGTTGAACTTTATTCACATGCGCTTCAAGTTCGGACATCTGCTTATCACGAGACCGGACCTGCTGGGCTAACTCCACATAAAGGCGTTCAAGAGCGTCAAACCTATCCTTCAATTCGCGGTGATTATCGCTAACCACATAAACATCTTGTTCTAGAACCTCTTGACGCGCTTCAACAAGCACCTCCTGCCCTTGCCAAAGGTTTCCGCCACTACCTCCGCCCATACAAGCGGAAAGCGTGAAACAAGAAACGGCAACAAATGCCGCCCTCCTTGACCGAACTAACCTATTATTACCCTTAACTACATTATGCATCATCATACTGCCTTTCAGCTTGCGGTCGAAACCCAAGCTGAAGCAATGAGTTACCGGCCACGCCCATATTTAGGGCCATTGTCATGAAAAACGTTATGCAAAGCTAATGCCAGAGAAAGAAGGTTAGGACCGTCTTTTTTGAGCGCGCCTTCTACGATGAGCCCAAAATGAAAGAGGTAAAGAAGAAAGGTACAAAACGGCGATACCTAACAGCATGAGCCAAGTTTGCACAAAAAGACCGGCAATAACAGATCCAATAACCAGCATCACTGGTACAAACCATTCCCGAGGAACGCGAAAAGCTTTTAAAGAAAAAGTTGGGATAGTAGATATCATCAAAGATGCAACAATGACCACATAAGGCACAACGTATACACCATTAGACTTAGCAATCTCGGCATCAAGCCCAAAGTCCATCATCATCGGCGCAAGCATTAAACCTGCCCCCATTGGCGCTGGGACACCTGTTAGAAAACCGGCACGTTGCCTTGGCTCTTCGGCATCATCAAGTCTGGCATTAAACCGCGCAAGTCTGAGGGCCATTGCAATAGCATAGATAAGGGCTACAGCCCAGCCTAAGCGGTCTAAGCCCTGGAGCACCCACAGATACAAAACGACAGCTGGGGCAACACCAAACGCAACAACATCTGAAAGCGAATCAAGTTCTGCACCAAACCGACTTGTACTTTTTAGCAGTCGCGCAACCGTACCATCCAAACCATCAAAAATTCCCGCAAGCAAAATCGCAGCAACCGATAATTCCCATTTACCAGCTAGGGCAAATTTGATTGCCGTAAGTCCGGACATAAAAGCGAATAATGTAACAACGCTTGGCAAAATCGTTCTTATGGAAATTGCCTTAAAGAGTAACGCTTTTTTTTGTCTGGGCACAGGCTTATCTTTCTAAACCAACTAGTTACTGCGAGCGATAACTGTTTCGCCGCCAATCATAGTCTGCCCCACTTTAACCATGGCTGCTTGGTTTTTATCTAGATAAATATCTGTGCGGCTACCAAAACGAATAAGACCAAAACGATCGCCCCGTTCAACTATATCGCCCTTTTTAATATCACAGAGTATACGGCGAGCAACTAAGCCTGCAATTTGAGCAAACGCAATATCCTTGCCGTCTTCTGTTGTCATACGAATAAGTCGACGCTCATTCTCTTCGCTCGCATTTTCAGCAGCAGCGTTCAAAAACTTCCCTGGCACATGAGCGGCGGCGGTAATTTCACCACCTGCCGGTACCCGGTTTACATGCACATTAAATACAGAAAGGAAAATGGTTACCCTTGTCCGCACATCATCCCCCATACCAAGTTCGGCAGGCGGTGCGACTTCACTTATTGAACAAACCGTACCATCAGCGGGACTAACAAGAATACCGACCTCGTCAGGAATAATACGTTCGGGATCCCTGAAAAAATATAGACACCACGCAGAGACAATTAGGCCAACCCACGCTGCAGGCTCCCAAACATAAAATAGTAAAATAGAAACGGCAAAAAAAGCCGCGACAAAAATATGTCCCTCTTTATGGATGGGGGTCATTACTACGTCTGTCGCTTTCATCATTGTAACCTTATAAAATACTGGAACTTGCGCACACACTGCGCGAATTGCATATAAACAGTCAATACCATTAGAAGATTAAGCTAAGCGTGTCGATATGCCGTACCAAATTAATGCAAATTTAGAGAAATCTTATAAAAATTTGTTTCTTTACAAATATTCGCAACTTTCTTAACTCTTGTTTAAACACATCATCCGATGCTGGGGATACACACTGTCAGGTAGCGCCCATATATGAAACTCAGTGATACTCTTACAAAGGCTAAAGACCAGCTTGAATCTCTGGATGACCGTAAGTTCGACCATTTAGACTTCGACTGGGAAGGGATTCGCTTTCACGCATCTGCAGATGCGAACAAAATTGGTGGCGGACAGATACACCTTAAAGCTGATCTAGGACGGTTATATTTCACTGTCGAAGATGCTTTACAAAGGTCTATGGCCATTGAGCGCCTATATAGTACAAACAGGCAAATTGACGGTACCTATGCTATTGGAAAAAAAGGTGATGTGTCTTTCCGTAGTATCACTGCAACTGATCAACATTTACGAGGCGCCAACCTTATGAGCGCAGTGACCTTGATCCTTCTAGAAGCAGAGAATCATCTCCGCGCCCTAAGAGCACATCTGAAGCCCTTATAAACTTCTAACCAGCGTTTCTCTTGATTGGTAAACTGAAGATTTGCCCTGGATATATCAGGTCAGGGTCACGAATTTGTTCATTGTTCTCACGAAAGATTAAAGTGTATCTAACACCTGAACCATATAGCTGACGCGCGATTTGCCATAAAGTATTGCCTGGCTGGACAATCACACCGCCCGTTGCCTCCGCAACATCAATGGGCGTACCTGTCTCGAAAGGCTGCTCAACGCGCAACTGAACTTTTCCATCCCCAATAGTTTGATCCAGCCTTACAATATGGGCGCCAGCTGATAATGGTTCTTCAGTAAGCGTTATTGACCAACGCCCTTCATCGTCTGCGCGTGTACTATTAATAAAGCGATCATCTAAATAAAGCCGCACATCAACTCGAGGCAGTGAGCGGCCCGAGAACACAGGGTCCCCGCCTACACCATAGTCAATTACATCAAGGCTAAGGCTTTCACCTACTTCAGCAAACGCCGCAACCCCCGGTTTCTGAAGTACTTTACTGCCCCCAACACCACTTTTCGGGGCGAGTACCGCAACTACACCGTTTTGTTGTTGCTCTAAGAATCTATCATTTACCCGTTCAGGCACCGAAACTACAACTACATTATCTGCCTCAGCTATTTCTGACCGACCATTTTCAGTAGCTTTAAGGTTTAATTCTACAGAACCGGCTTCCAACGGCTCTTCAAGAATCATAACCCATTCTCCGTTGCCGTCCGCGACCACTTCTGCGATCTTCCTGTGGTTCGCATAAAGTTCCACCTGCGCACCAGGCGTCATCCGGCCAGCGATAACTCCAGTACCGCCGCGCGAAATTCTCACCAAATCAAAAGCCGGAATTTTTAAATCACTATTGCTGACCTGTTTTTCAACAGTTGGCTGGGAAGGCCCCGCAGTTGGCTGGGAGCCCGCATCCGGCTTGCTATCAAACAAGAACAGATAAGCGACCACAATGATCATAATCAATGCGCCCACACCGACAATTAATTTGCCGCGCGTGTCATCGCTTTCACTTTCAGGTGGCCTCATACAACTCCACTCAACTGTTCTAACACAGGCTTAATAATAGACATGCTATACTTAGATATGATTTTATCAAAATCATGTCAAAACTTTGACGCAAACTATTTTTTTAGTATTTCATAAGTAGAAGGTAATAACCAACCGTGAGTTCAAATAAAATTAAATCTGTTTGTGTGTATTGCGGATCCCGAATGGGGAATAAGCCATACTATGAAAAGCTGGCCGAGGAAGTTGGGAAAAAACTCGCTCAAAATAACATGAGTTTAGTATACGGCGCGGGAAGTGTCGGTTTAATGGGTGTTGTGGCGCGGTCCGCAAGTAACGAAGGGGCGCAAGTTATTGGCATTATACCCCAGCACCTTGATGAAATCGAAATAACACAAAGTGGGTTGGACGAACTACATATTACCGACGACATGCATGAACGAAAAAAGATGATGTTTGATCGGTCGGATGCCTTCATCGTCCTTCCTGGTGGCCTCGGTACACTCGATGAAACAATGGAAATGATGACCTGGGCACAACTCAGCCTTCATAGGAAGCCAATCATCCTTATTAACTATCGAGGTTTTTGGTCGCCTCTCATTCAGCTTATTAAACACGTTACACAAGATGGTTTTGCCTCTCAAGAACACGCTGACTTGTTGACCGTGGTAGAAACCGCTGATGAGGCTCTAAAGTATTTGGTATCGTTTGACAAAAAGCAGGAAATTTAACTGATAGTTTCCTAAAAAAGCGCCCACTTAGCAAAAAAGCGAGAAAATATGCCTCCTTTGCTCTTCAACTTCGCGAATGTTGGTGATAGTGTGCGCGCAAAACCAGCTAAGGTTCCCCCCTTGGCTATATAACGCCCCCGGATTTCACCCATCGGGCAAACACCTTTTTATCTAGAGGGACACATGAGCAAAATTAGAGTTAAAAATCCAATCGTAGAGATTGACGGCGATGAAATGACACGGATCATCTGGCAATGGATTCGCGAACGCCTTGTTCAACCTTATCTTGACGTTGACCTTCTTTATTACGATCTTTCTGTTACCAAGCGTGACGAAACGGATGATCAAATCACTATTGATGCAGCAAATGCGATCAAAGAACATGGCGTTGGTGTCAAATGCGCAACGATCACACCTGATGAGCAGCGCGTAGAAGAATTCGACCTCAAGAAGATGTGGCGTAGCCCGAATGGCACCATACGTAACATCCTCGGCGGTACCGTGTTCCGTGAGCCAATCATCATGAAGAACGTACCGCGCCTTGTTCCAGGCTGGACAAAGCCAATCGTAATTGGTCGCCATGCATTTGGTGACCAATACCGTGCAACAGACTTTAGAGTACCCGGCGCAGGCAAACTAACAATGAAGTTTGAGCCTGCTGACGGCGGCGAAGCAATTGAACGTGAAATCTATGACTTCGCGGAATCAGGCGTTGCCATGGGTATGTATAATGTGGACGAATCGATCCGTGATTTTGCACGTTCTTGCATGAATTATGGCCTTGCGCGTCAGTGGCCGGTTTACCTCTCAACTAAAAACACAATCCTCAAAGCATATGACGGACGCTTTAAGGACCTGTTCCAAGAAGTCTTTGAAACAGAATTTGAGCAGCAGTTTAAAGATGCTGGCGTAACATATGAACACCGCTTGATTGATGACATGGTTGCATGTGCAATGAAATGGGCTGGTGGTTTCGTTTGGGCTTGTAAGAACTATGACGGTGACGTTCAGTCAGATACAGTTGCCCAAGGCTTTGGTTCACTTGGCCTTATGACATCAGTATTGATGACACCAGATGGAAAAACAGTTGAATCAGAAGCTGCTCACGGCACAGTGACTCGCCACTACCGTCAGCACCAAGAGGGTAAAGAAACCTCCACAAACCCTATCGCGTCTATCTTTGCGTGGACACGCGGCCTTAAATACCGGGGTAAAATGGATGGCACACCAGAAGTTACAGCTTTTGCCGAGGCCGTTGAACAAGTATGTATCAATACAGTTGAAAGCGGCTCAATGACAAAAGACTTAGCTCTTTTGATAGGCCCAAATCAGAGCTGGATGACAACAGGTCAGTTCTTCGACAAAGTTGATGAGAACTTGAAAGCCAAACTTGGTTAGTCGGCTTAAATGACAATAAAAACTGAAAAGTCGCCCTTTTAATGGGCGGCTTTTTATATAAAATAAGCAATACTGATAACCATTGGCGAACACACCTGCACTCCTACATAGCGCCAAACCAAAAACTACCTCCCCTCTGACTAATCTACTTCAATAGGCTTTGATAATTTCTGATAATCCTCATCAATGATACGACCCTCTTGAACAAAGTCGCTCAACCTAACCTTGGTATATTCATTAAGGGCATCAATGAGTTCTGGGTGCATCATCAACAAAGTATGTAAATCAGGACTCTCAAGCCACATAACCTTTGCTCTGCTGTGCACCACTGTCGCTGGTTGCTTTGCGCCCAAATTCAATACACCAAACTCACCGAAAAAATCCCCTGCCCGAAGGGGAAGCGGGCGATGCTGATAAAACCCACTTATTTCACCAGACAAAATGAAATAAACACCATTATCTTTGTCTCTTGGGTGACTAAGAACCGTTCCCGGCAAAAGAGACAAAGACCTTACTCTATTCGCAATTTCCCTAAGTGTTTCTTGCGGCAGAGAAGAGAAAACAGGAAACGCCGTTAAAAGGCCAACCGGGACCGAAAATTCGCGTCTATGCACCTCATCAGTAAACCCTGAAGCGACAATACCTATAGGAATTGCATAAAAGGCCAACCCCATAACCATCACGACACCTGCAATCAATTTGCCAGCAGCCGTAATTGGAACAACATCTCCGTAACCAACGGTAGTCAAAGTTGCGATCGCCCACCAAAGTGCGTCAGGAATGCTTCCAAATGAGTCTGGCTGAACTTCTCGTTCAACCATATACATTACTGTAGCGGCCGAAATCTCTAGTCCCAACATCACAATAAACGCTGCAAAAAGAGCCCGCCGTTCTGCATAAATTACGCGGCCTAGCGAAGATAGCGCTGGCGAGTATCGTATTAGTTTCAATAAACGGAGTAATCGGAATATGCGTAGCCCGCGTAAGTCCAAAGTGAAGAGTGCTCCAAGATAAAATGGCAATATGGAAATCAAATCAATGAGAGCGAGAGGTGAAAAAATATACCGCAACCTTCTCCGCAATACGTTTTCACCGGAAACAACCTCTCGTTCAGCGCTCGCCCACACACGAGCAAGGTACTCGACTGAAAAAACAGAAACCGAGATAATGTCAAATAACCAGAACACATATTCATAACGAGCCCACAAGGATGGAACCGTCTCGAGCGCTACAGCCAGCACATTGGCCATAATCATAACGATCATAAAGACTTCAAAGGCCGCTGCTGCACGGCCGCCAAAGCCGCCAAGCTCCACGAAGTCATAGGTTTTTCGGCGAAACCCGACCGCCGGTGCTAATTTTTTGTTGATCATAAAGGAAAGTTACCGTGTGTTTCCACACATGGCAATTTCAATTGCAGCAACAGCTGTTCTCACGGTGACAATAACTCAGAGCCGCTAAGAGAGATCACCTTATTGGCAGGCTCAGTAACTTCACCACAAGACTTGGGAAGGGTAACTACCCTGCCCCCATCACCCATCACCCATCACCCATCATCTATTCAGCGAGAGCCGTTTCAATTGCAGCAATCGCTTCTGCAGCTTTATCACCGCTTGGACCACCAGCTTGCGCCATGTCAGGCCTACCGCCACCACCTTTACCATCCACAGCAGCGGTGCCTACGCGGACTAGATCAACAGCACTAATCTTTCCAACAAGATCCTCTGTAACAGCGGTTAAAAGACCAGCCTTTCCATCATTAACAGCGACAAACGCAACGACACCACTGCCGAGAGTTTTCTTAGCTTCATCTGCCATACCGCGTAGTTCTTTTGGGCTAACACCATCTAGTACTTGCCCGATAAACTTGACACCGGATATTTCCTTTATAGTCGGACCGGCCGATCCGCCGCCTCCCAGAGCTGCCTTTTTCTTAGCTTCGGCAAGATCTTTCTCAAGTTGCTTACGCTCTGCCTGCAGTGCAGAAATACGAGCTGTTAGATCCTCAGGCTTGGTTTTTAAACTGCTTGATGCTTCCTGCAGAAGTGTCCGTTGCCCTGCTAAATAATCAAAAGCTTCCGATCCGGTAAGTGCCTCAATACGGCGCACGCCCGATGATACAGCGCTTTCTGAAACAATTGCCAACAATCCAATATCGCCCAGCCGATTAACATGGGTACCACCACACAGTTCAACTGAGTATTGGTCACGGCCTTCTTTCTCAAATTCCTGACCCATTGAGACTACCCTAACCTCGTCCCCATACTTTTCGCCAAACAAGGCCATGGCCCCTGCGTCAAGCGCGTCATCATAACTCAACAGTTTCGTGTCAACTGCCGCGTTCCGGCGAATAATGTCGTTAACTCGACGTTCAACAGCAGAAATTTCTTCCACTGTCATAGCTTTAGGGTGCGAAATATCAAAACGAAGCCGTTCAGGAGCAACAAGGGAACCTTTTTGTGTTACATGATTTCCAAGTTCCCGCCTCAACACTTCATGCAAGACGTGTGTGGCTGAATGATTAGCTCTCAGTTTACTGCGGCGGTCACCATCAACTTGCATATGAAGAACATCACCAACCTTCACTATACCCGAAACAACCTCAGACACATGAACATGGAGCGCACCAATAGCCTTACTTGTATCCGTTACTGTTATAGATCCGTCAGTGCACGTTAACGCACCAGTGTCCCCCATTTGACCACCAGATTCGCCGTAAAAAGGAGTTTGGTTTGTCAAAATGGACACCTTTGCACCCGATGAAGCACTTTCAACCAGATCACCATCAACAACAATTGCAATGACTTTTCCTTCAGCGCTTTCGGAGCTATATCCTACAAATTCAGTCCCGCCGTGCTCGTCTTTCAGGTCAAACCAAATTTTATCTGATGCAATATCGCCAGAACCAGACCAAGCAGCTCGCGCTTTTGAACGTTGTTCTTCCATTGCAGTATTAAAGCCTTCGATATCCACTTTAAGGTTCTTCTCCCGCAGGGCATCCTGCGTCAAATCAAGTGGAAACCCGTAAGTATCATAAAGCTTGAAAGCAACGTTTCCGGCCAGAGTATCGCCTGATAACTTGCCTAGCTCATCGTCCAGAAGCCCTAGCCCTTTATCCAACATCTGACGGAATTTAGATTCTTCGAGTTTAAATGTCTCTGTGATCAAGCTTTCAGCACGAGCTAATTCAGGAAAAGCTTGCCCCATTTCCCCAACCAACGCTGGAGTAAGTTTGTGCATCACCAAATCTTTAGCGCCAAGCATATGAGCATGGCGCATGGCGCGTCGCATAATCCGACGAAGCACATAACCACGCCCTTCATTAGAAGGTAAAATCCCATCGGCCATCAAAAAGCTGCACGACCTTAAATGATCGGAGATTACTCGGTGGGATGCGCTATTTTCTTTGGTTTCCGCAGCACCCGTTGCATCAATAGATGCATCAATGAGGCGACGGAAAGTATCGATTGAATAGTTATCATGGGTTCCTTGCATAACCGCAGCAACGCGTTCCAGCCCCATTCCTGTATCGATGCTCGGGCTTGGTAGGTTAACGCGTCCGGCATCACCCGCGAGTTGCTCGTACTGCATGAAAACCAAGTTCCATATTTCTACAAAACGGTCACCATCTTCGTCGGGAGAGCCAGGAGGTCCACCCCAGATATGGTCGCCGTGGTCATAGAATATCTCGGAACAAGGACCACAAGGGCCAGTGTCCCCCATAGACCAAAAATTATCATTCGTTGCGATACGGATAATACGCTCGTCCGGCATGCCTGCAATTTTTTTCCACAGGTCAAAAGCTTCATCGTCTTCGTGGTATACAGTTACTGTTAGTCGGTCTTTTTGTATTCCATATTCCTTAGTAATCAAATCCCAAGCCAACGAAATTGCTTGCTCTTTAAAATAGTCGCCGAATGAAAAGTTTCCAAGCATCTCGAAAAACGTATGATGCCTCGCTGTATAACCAACATTATCCAAGTCATTATGCTTACCACCCGCACGCACGCACTTTTGTGATGAGGTTGCCTGTGTATACGAACGTTTTTCGGCGCCTGTGAAAAGGTTTTTAAATGGTACCATTCCCGCATTCGTGAATAAAAGGGTCGGATCGTTAACCGGGACTAAAGATGCAGATGGCACAACTTCGTGACCGTTTTTCCCAAAGAAATCCAGGAAAGTTTTCCTGATATCATTCGCACTGTTCGACGTAACAGACATACAAAGCCTCAAATCATGAATAATAGGTAGACCACAGCTATTATTCCCAGCTGGGATCTTATCTTTG
>CAXBKT010000116.1:0-12045 GCA_963976155.1 uncultured Kordiimonadaceae bacterium
CAAAACTGTAAAGAAAATTGGTTTTGGTAGGAGCTCTAAAAAAGAACCAAATGTCCTTGCAAATGATGAAACAACCATAACGGAATTGATTGATCGTATAATCGACACCGCTATTCTTGGAGTAGATTTATATTCGCTGGAGCTAGAAGCTCTTGCAAGTTATGCAAAAAACAACGGTATTTCTTCCCGTCATTTCCGTGGGAGCCAACTTGATCATTCCAAAATCGTTCCCCAAGTCAGGACAGCATATAGAAACATGGCTCTTCGGGATCGCCTCAAACTTCACCAATCATTGCTACTAACCCAATAAATAATAATGGAGTTTCTAGGGTGCCTCGCAGACAACGAGGCACCGGACAGCGGACACTGAGCGATAATCAAGCGGCAACCGTTGGCATTCAAAATCAGCGACAATTTATCATTGTTTAGAGCCATAAGAAATTGCAATTTGGTTTGATTAATATTCCTTGCATGGAATATTCAGACATCCTATCATTGTAAAAATTCTTGGGGTGACATGAAAAAACTTTCTGGAAAAATTATCGAAGTAAGGCCTGCCAACACTAATGATGTTGGCTTTTCTATTGGCCCATCTTTAAAGGAATTACGAAATTTAGCCGGAATAACTCAAGCTGAAATGGCAAGCAGACTGGATGTTCAGCAATCGTCAATTTCCAAAATTGAAGGTGCTGGTGATCATCAGGTTTCTTCGATCAGAAAATATGTTGAAGCATTGGGTGCCCAGTTGCAGATAGATGCTTCCTTCTCACTGAATTCTGAGCTTTCCATAAAAATTAGAGACGCCTTTGACGGGGATGGTAAGGACGAAAATCAATTGGTTTTTCCAATTTTTAGAGATGATCCTTTCCCCAATAAGCGTGATGTTGTCCTAAGCATAAAACCTCACTACACAGATAAGATTATACAGGGTCTTAAAACTGTTGAATTACGACGACGTTTTCCTGTTTCTGCGCCTCAAGGTACTTTGGCATATATTTATTCTACTTCACCAGTTATGGCGATGGTTGGAATGGCAGAGATACAAGACGTACTAAAATTGCCAATCGAAGAGATTTGGCAAGAATTTTCAGAAAATGCATTTATAGAGCGCGATCAATTTGATCGGTATTTCGCGGGGGTCGAAGAAGGTTATGCGCTTAAGTTTACAAATGTAAGGGCGTTTCAACGTCCGATGCATTTGTCGGAGTTACGAGTAAAGTTTGGGTTTGAACCACCACAGTCATACTTATACGCAAAGCATAATCTCCGGAAGGCTCTAAGGAATGAACAAGCAATCGTATCTTATTGATACGAATATTATTATAGGCTTAGAAGACAATCATAGAGTTCAACCGGCATATGCTCAGTTTTCGCAACTGACAGCGAAGCACCATGTCGATGTCTTCGTGCATGAAGCGGCTCGTGACGATATCGCACAGGATAAAGACACCAGCCGCCGTAAGATTTCTCTAAGCAAGCTAGAAAAATTCCAAACTTTGGAAAAAGTACGTGGGTTGACTAAGGCCCAACTCGAAACGGACTTTGGCCCAATAAAAAAGCACAATGATGAAGTCGATGCTACCCTACTTCATGCGTTGGAACTGGGCGCGGTAGACTTTCTAGTTACGCAAGACCAGGGGCTGCATAGTCGTGCAAGTAAACGCTCCCCAGATCTAGCGAGGCGCGTACTATTCGCCGCTGATGCCGCTCAATTACTCGTTTCCACCTTCGAGCCAGCAAGTGTACCTATTCGCCATGTCGAGGCAGTATCAGCCCATACCATTTCTGTTAAAGACCCATTTTTTGACAGCCTACGCGAAGGGTACCCAAAATTTGATGGTTGGTGGAAGAGTAAGTGTGTAGCTAAAAGGCGTCCTTGTTGGGTAGTATATGATGACAAGGAGCTTGCTGGACTAATCGTTCATAAGGATGAAGTGGCCGAGGAGACAGATGCAACGCTGGAGGGTGAGAAGGTATTAAAAATTTGTACTTTCAAAGTTAGCCCTGAAAAACGGGGTGTGAAGTTCGGTGAATTGTTGCTCAGACAAGCTTTGTGGCACGCACAAAAAAACAATTATGATCTTGTGTATCTAACCGCCTTTGAAGAACAGGAAGCTCTGCTTAGTCTGTTAGAATATTATGGATTTCAGGTTACGACAACAAATGACAACGGGGAGTTTATCGTTGAAAAGCAGTTGTCACGAGAGGCTCCCAAACGCCGGGAAGGCGTTTCAGCGATTGACGTTAACCGTTTATTTTATCCCAAATTTATCTGTGATAACGAGACACATGCCTTTGGCATTCCGATCAAAGAAGACTATCATGATATCTTGTACCCGGATTTAAAAGATACAGTCCAGCTTGATATGCTTCGTCTAGCAGAGCCAACAAGGCCAGGTAACACGATCAGAAAAGTCTATTTGTGTCGTGCCGCATCAAAGTTAGCAGACCCGGGTTCACTTCTTTTCTTTTATAAAAGCCAATCAAAAAAACTACCCTCTCAAGCGATTACGAGCGTTGGCATACTTGAAGAAGTGGCCCTAGCCTATTCCACTGCGGATCTAATGCGCCTCACTGGAGGGCGCTCTGTCTATAGCCAAGCTGATCTAGAGTCCTTCGAGGCTACAGCTGACCGCCCTGTAAAGGTCATAAACTATTTGCTCGTAGGGTATGCTGAACCAGCAATAGGTTTGACGGAATTGAAAAAAATGGGGGTTGTGAAAGGTAAAAACCCACCACAATCCATATATAAAATAGCGTCTGACAAAATGGCAGCGTTGGTTCAACGTGCTGGTTTGGGGTAAGGGAATATGCAGAAAACGATATTTGTAGCGGGCGTTTCGGGGGTGGGGAAAACCACCTTTTTAAAGTCATTAGCTTGTCGAACTGAATTTCAGCACCTAACAGCTAGTCAGATTATTAAGGACCAAAAACGCCATATTAAATCTCAAGGAATGACGAGTGAGGAATTGAGACTTGCCAACATAGGAGATAATCAAAAGGTTCTGATAGACGGATTTCATAGGCAGAAAACCCCTCAAATAGGTTTAATCATTATAGATGGTCACACTGTTATAGATACCCCTGAAGGTCTGGTCGAAATTGAAGGCTCTGTATTTAAAAGATTGGGTATCGATCATTTTATTTTCTTAAAGGAAAACCCAGCAGAGATTCTAAAGCGGCGACAGGCTGATCTATCGCGTGAGCGCCCTTTAGTTCATGCAGAACTTATTGAAGAGCATCAAGCTATTTCCTTTTCTGTTACAGCTAAAATTGCTGAAACATTGAGTGTTCCATTGACCCCTCTAAACACCAACCAGTTTGATAATGCCTTGCATATTTTGGATGGTGCGAGCAAATAATACGAAGATTGCTGAAACATAAAGAGAACAAATGATCCTTAGTCTACCAAAATTCGTTTGACTTTACCCTCTAAGGGTATATTTTATCCCTTAGAGGGTCAAAAACTGGTAAACGTGATATAGATGTTCTCATTTGGTGAAATATTAAAAGCCGCACGCCTCCTAAAAGGAATTAGTAGAGCGAAGATGGCAAATGACCTCGATATCAGCGCTCGAGCGCTCGTTAAATATGAGCAAGCTGATATGAACGCAGAGGGTCAGTTTCCGTCTATGAAGCGCCTATCAAAAATTATCGCGTATTTAGATATTGATGCACGATATCTAATGTCATCGCTGGAAACAGACCCACACATTCAATCAAAAATTTTGGAAGGTCAAATTCCGGACGTTGGTAGATCTGGGTTGGCTACAGCTTCTTCAATGTTGGAACGAGCCCTGATCTTGCGTGAACAAGAAATTCAGAAGCAAATACGTAAATTATCAAACAAGGCTTTTAAGAGCCGAAGCGAGCGTAAAGCCGCACCTAAGGCAATAGAGCTATGCAATGAAGAGCTAGCGCTCATAAGAAAAGCACAGAGCGAGCTATTAAAAAACTCGGAGGCAGATGTGGCGTCCCCTCCGAGTTTTAAGAGTGATGAAACATAGTGTATCATAGAGACTACATAAACCGAGAGTACGTTACTGCGTACCAGCAATTCTGTGAAAGGAATTGCTATGACGGTTAATGCGTTCTCACAAGATAGCCTTCAAGCAAACAATCAGCAAGACGCTGTATCATTAGTAGATATGCATCCAGATGGGCGGGTGACTTTGCACCCTGCCCTTGTTGAACAGCTTGCACCTAATTTACTGGCGCGTTTCCTCAACAATCCATCGGTCTCTAATCCGGATAATGTAGAAGCCTTCCCTTCTGTCAAAAATCAAACACATAAACCGGCCTGCAAACACGCAGACCACTACGAGATGACCCGTAAATCGAACTACAGACAAGGCCGTATTTGGGCAAGCTATCTCCGTCGAAAGGTCCGAGATACTGACTGTTCGCGGTATGAAGGAATGCAGTCAATTGCTAGTGACCTAGGACTGCCTGTTACTGATATTCGATGCCTGATTGAACTGCACAACAAAGCAATGAGAGCACGAGCCAAATCTATGCGCCAAAATTTAGTTTGGAAGAAGTATTTGAGTGGGTTCACTCACAAGGAAATCGCTTTGGCTTTTCAGATACACCCGAAGACTGTCGCCGCAGACATTAAATGCATGAAGGAATTGCAGCTATGAGCCAGCAAATTACAGATATTTACGCGAAATATGAGCAAGCTATTGGCGAGTTAGATCCTGCGGATGAGAACTGGCGGAAAGAAATAAATGAAAGACAGGTCCCTTTCTATTCGGCTTTCTTAAGTGAGTTCCAGGAAGAAACAGATCGAGGCGCTGCGTTATTGAGTGTTTCTTTGTTTGACGAGGTTCTCACCAAGACCTTGTTGGTGTTTTTGGCGGATGAAAAAGAAACCAAAGAGCTTCTGATTGGAAGCATGTCACCTTTGAGCTCCTTTGCCGCAAAAACCAAGCTTTGCTATAGCTTGGGCCTATTAAATGATTTCGAATATCGTGAAATCGATACGATCAGAAAAATTAGGAATGAATTTGCTCACAAAGGGCTAGGCTTAACTTTTCAGAACGAGAAAATCATTAAGTTGTGCCGTAAGTTGTTGTCACATCAGCCGGGGCCATTTGACCTTTCGCATCAAGGGAGGACTTGCTTTAACAACGCAGTAATTCTTACATTCTTCAGGATTTATTACCTTCCCTACACTCAGAAAAAGCACAAACGCGAGGTAGAAAAAGTACTTACGTCGATACCATGGGTAGACCCAATTTCTTTATCCATACTCCCAGCTGATAAATACCCGTGGGGAAAGGAGTCAACAGAATGATCTCCAATATCCAACTCACCCTATGCGATAATTTACATAGCAATACCAGAGGGTTAAACTGGTCATTCTATAAATTATACGCATCATGTGCGGTTTCAGAAGTAATACCGCCTCAATTGAGGACGTGACGCGAAAACTTCACCGGGCACTTACATGATATCAACTCCCAAGCTTACCTAACATGGGTACTCGATACCATTGCAAACCACCCGGTCAATCGTATCGACGAGCTGTTACCCTGGAACTTCACGAAGCGGCGGCATAAGGTTAATCCTCGGGCGCTTACCAATGAAACGCCATTCCAACTCACTCATATCAAAACGCGACGTCCGTTCCTCCTTGTAAAAACAATCTTCTACAAGTGAATCACAATCTGCGCTCTTTGATAATCAATTTATGAGTACGCTACCTAATCTGATAGGTCACCTCCCCCCTCAATTTAGGGAAATCGTGATTTATTTTCGGTCATACATCAAGCAAGATGGTCATCTTCTCAACTTGTTTAGTAAAGGCGGTTATTACCCCCGCTGTATGCCCAATAAATGTGTCAGCTTCCTCCCATTTACGCTCCTCAATAGCTTCACGCACACCAGGCAGGGTTTTTACGCCGTACCCTGTATAATAACCGGGAGCATAAATATGATGCCGGAACCAAGGACGACGAGGCAAACCTTCACTACGAGTGAGTGTGGCCTCTAACTTGGATAATAAGTCATTGATTTTTTGGATGGTCTTTTTATCAATGTTCTTTGCATTCACATAAGCCGCATCAAAAGCTTTAGCGGCGTCACTCAACTGTTGTAATGCATTTTCCAGCGGCGCAAAATTTAGATATGGCACTGCTTCGTTAGGGGCTGGAGTTACCCAGATTTCTCTTGGATTATCGGCTAGATCATAAAGCCCTTCGGATATGAGCTTGTTTTGGGCTTTGGTGGTGTCGCGCATCTTATTTGTGGCTGACTTCAAGTCATCCATATAACCTGCGACAGTGGCTGAAAAGTGTCCAATTTGGAAAGGTAATATGTCTGCGCCTGCTAATCTTAGTGTTACGCGCCCTGTGACTTTTGGTAGTGTTGCACCGTATAAATTACCCGGATCCAAAAAGGTACTGAATAAGTGGTGGCTATCATAATTGGTATGGTAAGAGCCATGATCTGCTTCCCCACCAAAACCAATATTAAATGATGCGATACCTAAATGCTGGAAAAACCCGGAATAATCGGAACCAGATCCAAGCGCACTTAGTTGGTACACATCTGGTATTTTTGAGGCATCAGACGGGTCCGCTTTTAATTTTGAAAAAGCTTTGTGACGTTTAGCTAGGCTAACGCCTTTAACCGGGTCATCTACATCCCGAACTATTTCATTGAACATAACTTCCAGTGTATGTGAGCCACCAGCAAACAAAAAGCCCCTGCTAGAACCATCAGTGTTGATATAGGCAACCAGTTTTTCGGCCAGTTCCTCGCGGTTGTCTTCAACCCACTCAACAGACCCAATCAGGCCTTGTTCTTCGCCGCCCCAAGCTGCGTACTTAATTGTTCTCTTTGGTCGCCAGCCAGTTTTGGCAAGCTCACCAATGACCCGTGCTTCTTCCATAGTTGAAACCATGCCAGAAACCGGATCCTGAGCGCCGTGAACCCATGCATCGTGATGATTACCACGCATAACCCATTCATCAGGATATGTGCTGCCTTCCATCGTTGCTATTACATTATAGAGGGGTACAATATTCCAATTGAAAGCGACCTTCAAATGTACTTTGGCAGGACCCGGGCCCATTTGGTAGGTAAGCGGCAAGGCGCCGCGCCAGCGTGCAGGCACATCCGGACCGTCAAGAGCGGCAAGAATTGGCGCTGCATCCGAAGCAGAAATAGGCAAGACAGGGATATTTACCATTACATCCGTTTTATCATGATCAAGCCGTTTTGCTGATTTAGTAGCCCCTATGTAAGGTGTCAGTGGATCGCCTGGACGTTTTGGCAGATCCATGATCGAACCGCGCTGTACGCCTGTTGGGTGCTTGGCTGTACCTTTTGGATATACGTCTCCTTTGGCATATCCGTCGTCGCCAGGATCTGTGTACATAATGCACCCAATTGCTCCCATTTCTTCAGCGAGTTTCGGCTTAATGCCACGCCATGATCCACCAAATTTTGCGATAACAATTTTACCTTTGACATCAATGCCACGCCGGGCCAAATCCTCATAATCGGCTTTAAGCCCCTGATTTACAAAAACAACTTCAGCAGTAACATCACCGTCTGGTGAATAAGCTACATAGGGTGGTAAGCGGTTATCTTGATCGGAAGTTGGATCGCCTGCCACTGCATCTTCTTTCAATATCGCACTATATTGATGGGGCGATATTAAAGTAAGTTCTCGCACCTTGGGTGTGGGCATCAAAACATGATATTCAGCAATTTCTGTCTGGTACCCCCAGCTTTTGAATTGCGCCTCGATAAATTCTGCATTTTCTTTGTCATATGCACTGCCAAGATGATGCGGTTTTGCTGTCATTCGTTTCATCCAGGAATCAAGATTTCCTGGCTTTATTGCAGCGTCCATTTTGTCTTCAAGCGCATGCTGGGCTTTTGCGCCCTCTGTTGAAAAGCCTCGAATTGCTCCGTCGGTAGCAAAAATCGAAAATGTAGCTAGTGATGTGGTTAGGGCTGTACCCAAAAGTGCTGTTACAAATTTCATGAATCCGTCCCCCGGTTCTTTTAAAAACAACGGTTAAAACACTAAGCGGTACAGAGCTTGTACACAAGAGGGAGCTTTATGCTGCTGTTAGGCATTGAGGCTTAACAGTAATCGCCCGAGAAATCCCCTTACGCGGCTTCTTCAAGCCGATTGTCGATGAAAGCTCGTCGATGCAATTGATGGGGTGGTCCGCAATGGTTTCAAATACCCATGTCAGGTAGGCTTGTGGGTTGATGCCGCCCAGTTTTGGAACTTCTCAATCACATAATGCCGCTCAAGCACTTTGGCTTTAAATTCAGGGAGTGTTTTGGGCATGGTGAAAGGCCCTGTAAGCATGGCCAGTTTATAGCCGATACCCAGCCCAACATCACTATACAATATAAAAGAACAGCAACTAAACCTGCCACTTGAAGCTATGTCGTATCCGCCGCATTTGCCAACCGTTTCGTCTTCAATAGCTTCTTGCAGCTTGGTTTCCTGACGCTTAATGAACAATGCTATTGTCCGCATCGGGTCAATCACAGCCATATCGGTTATCTTGCCAGTTATCCGCTGTGCCCTAGCGCACAGCGCTAGAGCCCAATGGTGCATTTTATTGGCAGGCGTTGTCACGGTACAAGAAAGGATAGTTACCTTTTTTGGCAACATACAGCGTGGCGCCTGCTGGTACTTTTACCTTTACCGGTACAGAAACTGGCTTTTCACGCCAACGTAGAAAGGCTGTATAATCGTTTTTAGTCTGGTTTTTTAAACCCAAAAAATCGACGAATGGATGGTCAGAATCGTTTTCTTCTGGTGCCAAGGTTTTTACCGCTTCAGTAGCTCCCAGCTGTATATGGCTCGCATACTGATCCATATCTATGCCAGCAATCAATGCGTCGGCTTCTTCGTGATTAATTGATTTGAGTGTCATAGCAAGGACCTTAAGGATATAGTTGATATGTGAGTAAGGACATCAGTGTAGCCCAATGCGCCTCCAATTAGCTGCTTTATATTGGACAACACCGACAATCCCTAGAGAATTTTGTTCACAAAAAGCCAATTTAAAAAGCTTTCTGACAGATCACTCTAAACCACACGCCAGCCTAGCGATTAGCTACAACCCTCACTTTAACGCCAATCTCCTCTGCTACCCATACTGCTGTAGGGTCAGACTGTACACCAAGGTCAAACCAAAGGCGGTTTAGCGGGATTTCAAATGTCGCCAATGCAGTATTACCAGTCATTTCAATGCTAACTGGAAACTTAAGCGGTACTGACTTACCTTTTATTTCAAGAGCCCCTACTACCTCAAACAGCGTGCTACTTTGTGCAGTGAAAGAAACCGATTTAAACACCGCTTCTGGGAAGCTTTTAATATCAAACCAATCTTCGCCTTTGATTGTCCCATCATACAAGGCGTTTCCTGTTGTCGCTGAGCCCGTAAATATACGTACTTCTGCGTAACTGGTTATTGCGTTTTTCGGGTCAAATTGAATATCAGCCTGCCAGTTTTTAAATATACCTTTAAAATCATTTCCCGCGTGCACCCCGGTAAACTCAATTGTACTTTTCTCGAAATCAATGTTCCAGCTATTAGCCACAGATGGTGTACTGCTGAAAGTAATGAGTAAAATTAAACATATTGAATACAAATATTTATACATAATAGCTAATCTTTCGCTTTATATTTTTCAATAAAAGGCGCTATGCGGATAAGACTATCATCCCGAATGATAAAGTGATGCTTAAGAGCCGCGCTAACATGCAAACAGATCAAGCCAATGCCTCCAAACGCCATATACTTATGGATGTTCTTGAAGCGCTCTTCCCAGAGTATTTTCCCTGCTTGATCAAGCTCACTCAACACCGAGAGATGTGGTAGCTCAGCTGTACCAAAGATAATTGTTGGTAGCCCCCATGGGCTAGCAGAAACCATCAACCAGCCCGTTATAGGTAAAGCTAACATCATCACGTAGAATATAAAATGCGTGCTGTGAGCTGCAAGCTTCTCCCATTTTGCCAGACTTACTGGCATGTCAGGAGCTTTGTGGCTCAGCCTCCACAATAACCTGATAACGCTGAGCACCAAAATTACGATACCGAATGATTTATGGATCTGATACACATCAAACGCAATCGACTGTGTTTCTTTGGCTTTTATTGCACCAGTCATCCAAATTCCAACACCCATCATTGCTATAAGTAAGACAGCAATGATCCAGTGTAGCCAGATAGCTACAATTGAATAGTGCGAGTTCTCATTACCATTGCGCATAATTGCACCCATACCCTCATATCTATCGCTACTTAGCTTGGATAAATTCCGCCTCAACTACGAAGCTTACATCATCACCGATATATGGAATTAAATAATCAAACCCGAAATCAGAGCGCTTGATGCTTCCTTCTGCATGAAACCCGACAGCTGGAGCTTTGGCATATGGATGTTCAGCCATCGTACCATTAAGTTTGGCATTAAGTGTGATGGACTTGGTTACCCCCAACATGGTCATATCACCGTGAATAAGTGCAGTAACATCGCCAGTACTCTCTATATATTTAGAAACAAACTTAATTGACGGATAACTACCGCTATTTAAAAACTGTGTGCCCGAGGCTATTTCAGCATCAAAATCCACTTCACCAGAGAAATCAGTTTTAACTGATAGGGGGTCAATAGACACAGAAAGCTTTGACTTCTCTACATTCTCAACATCAAGAGTGAGCTCAACATCAAATTTTCTGAACCTCGATGTGTAATTAGACAGGCCAAAATGGTTAACTTTCCAAATCAGGCTGGCATGGGCAGGGTCTAATCTGTATTCACCAGACGGTGCAGCAATATCAAGTGCAGCTGAAGGCCCTGTAATCGCTGAAATAGAAAGAAGGGTACCGAAAACGGCGTATTTAACTGAAAGCACGTAGCTTCTCCTCACATAAAAAAGGCTTCGATTTAACTCTCAACCTTAATTATGGAGGATTGTTCATTTACTAAAGCCCTTATCAAACGAACTCCACGTTCGAATAATAGCAACAAAGCTGCTAATTTACCGCTCTAGCGCCTCTCACAAAGTAAACAAGGCTTGGGTATCGTATTGCCTGCTGGGCTGCCCAGTGACGGTCTGTTGCCAGAATATCAGCCCCTAACCCAATTATTTTAAGATACTCACCTTCATCACCGGCAGCTTTAATCGTGGCATCAATCGAAGTTTCATCAAAACCAAGCGTCCCCTGCATTACCATCAGACCATTCGCATGTAACATGTCATACGCATCTCTGGGTAACAGCCTAAGCCCTGCCCAGGCAACTACACGGTTAAGAGGAATGCCAACTGCCTGCACCGATGCAAGTTCCTCAGTATTACGTATTCTGACCGAAAGCATGGTATTGGGTGCGATCTTATTAAATTTAACCGCTTGATCAAGCGAATACGTGATGGCCATAACGTGATCCTGTGAGCCTGTCTCGGTAACGACATCCATCACCTTCACGAAGTTTGTACCCTTTTTGATATCCAAATTAAGAATCGCCCTGCCCTTTGCCCAGAGCAAAACATCTTTTAAAAGAGGAACGCCAAAATCCGTGACGGCACCAGTGTCATCCACCAAATTAAGGTTCTTCACATCTTCCCAACCAACAGTACTCAACTTGCCTTTACCTGTGGTTGTTCGGTCCAGCGTATAATCATGCATCAACACCATCGTGCCGTCCGCCAAGGTAGCTACATCAACTTCCATAACACCCGGGCCATATTTCAATGCGTTATCCAGCGTTTCGATAGCATTTTCGGGATATCCCGGCATTGGGCCGCCCCTGTGTTGACTGACCATTGGCATTCGGCTGGGGCTCCATTGGAGCAACTCTGGTAACTTACCTGCGGGAACATTAATATGAAACCGAACATTTTCATCAATGTTGGGATAAACCTCCTCAGCATTTGATGCGAAAGAGAGAGAAAATAGTGTCAAGGCAGCAAAAAACGGACCAAAGCGGTGTAACATGAGTTTTCCTCAATAAAAAAGGGGCAAGAAAGCCCCTATTGTTGCAGCTACTGATAAAA
>CAXBKT010000117.1:0-11987 GCA_963976155.1 uncultured Kordiimonadaceae bacterium
TTATCGCGGATCATACCAGCAATGAAGCTATAGAGAAGCTCTACCATCACCTGCCAGCGGCCAGGCACAACATCGCTTTTGCGTGTCCCACCGATCAAGAAAACTGTCAGAAAGCCGACAACCAGCACCATCATTAATGAGCTATTAGTGAAAGAAACATCAATGCCAGCTACTTGGAGCTCGGCAAGCGGTTTGATATTAAACTGCTCAATAGGACTATGGGCCACGGCTACCGTCTCTTTTAATAATGCGAAGCCACCATACGGTGGGTCGCGGTCAAATCCATTCATCCCCAAAGGGGCCTAACTCGGCTCGTCATCCGCTTCCTGCATGCGCCTTGCGTCACGTATAACGTTTCGCACGCCGCTCGCAAACCCCAATATTAGTAGCGCAATCAAAAACAGCGGCGCAGTACCAAACCATTTATCAAACCAGTAACCAATAAAGGCTCCAACACCTGTACCAATAACCAGTTCGGCACCCATTTTGAAGGCAACTCCCATGGCAGAATTTGGCGGGTTTTCCTGCCATTCGTCCTGGGCCTCCTTCGCTCGGGCTTGGTTTAGCCGCTCTTCAAAAGACTTTTTGCTAGGGTCTTTGGTATCCTTACCCATTACAAATTGTCCCGTTCTGTGCGTTCTAACCGGGGTACTCTAAGCTGAATCAGAGCACTGCCAAAGGCGGTTGCAACATAGTGAAGGCCCCATGCCCTGTCAAGGTCCAATACAACAATGTTAAGTCATTGTATTTATTATATTATTTATAAAAAACAACAATTAGCCTGCTTCTAGCAAGTCTTCTGCACGCTCTAGGTCCACGGAAACAAGTGTAGAGATTCCGCGCTCTGCCATTGTCACACCAAACAAGCGATTCATCCGCGACATGGAAACTGCGTTATGCGTCACTATCAAGAAGCGTGTATCCGTTCGCGTGGTCATGTTATCAAGTAGATTACAAAAACGCTCGACATTCGCGTCGTCAAGCGGCGCATCAACCTCATCAAGCACACAGATCGGTGCTGGGTTTGTAATGAAGACCGCAAAGATAAGCGAGAGTGCAGTAAGAGCCTGTTCGCCGCCTGACAAAAGCGACAAAGCCTGCAGGCGTTTCCCCGGGGGACTTGCAAAAATTTCTAACCCTGCATCCAGCGGGTCATCGGATTCAGTCAGTGCAAGGTGCGCATCACCGCCCCCGAACAAGGTGGAAAAAAGTTCACCAAACTGCGTGTTCACTATTTCAAAAGCAGCAAGTAAACGTTCCCGACCTTCCCTATTCAGGCCGCCAATCGCCTGCCTTAATCGCGCGATGGCTGCTTCCAAGTCGGCTCGTTCCGAAACAAGGTGATCCATTTGTTCTGTTATTTCAGTAAGTTCTTCATCCGCCCGCAGGTTTACTGCCCCCATACGGTCTCGCTCGCGTTTCAGCTTCTCAAGCCTACTCTCCAACACCATCGGCTCTGGCAGACTGTCACTTGTATCAAGCTCAACCTTTTCCAAAAGCTGTGTTGGTGCGCACTCGAACCGCTCGCCGATATGAGTAGCCATATCCTTGCGGCGCGCCCCTGCATTTTCAACAGCTGCATCCGCACGTATTTGACGTTCTCGTGCAGAAGCTAATTGCTCATTGATACCCTTAAGCGCCTGATCAGCCTCTTTAAGGCCTGTTTCTGCGGCTACCAACGCATCACTTGTCTCTGCACGCTCAGCTTCAGCTTTTGTTAGCTCACTCAAAAGTGCCTGTTGGCGTTTTTCCAAGTCCTCAGGACTAGCTTCTGCAGCTGCAAGCTGCTCTTTTGCGGCCTTTTCTCTGGCATCAAGGGACCCCACTTGCTTCTGAGCGCTCGATACGCGCAAGTTCCAAGCACCTGCTTCTGTTGCTATAGCTGCAAGTCGATCGTTTCTTGTTTGCGCTTCTCGGCGCAAACTATCATAACCACCACGGGCAGCACTTAGTTCCTGCCGCAATTGCTCAACACGCGTTCTATTTTCTACAAGCTCTTTTTCCAGCGCAGAATTCTCAGGTAACTCTGCTACTCTGGCCTCTATCTCAGCTTTTCGAACGTCAGTTTCCTTCTGTTCTTCCACGATCCGCTCAATAGATTCTTGCAATAACCCTACCTGATTGGCGCGTTTGCTCGCCTCTTGCTCCACAACAACCAACTGTCTTCGAGTATCAGCTAGTGTTTTCTCTGCGGTTTGGCGAGCTTCCCGCTGCGCCTGTTCTGCTTCACGCGCTTTTTGATGTGCCTCAAACGCAGCAGCTGCTGCCTTTTCCGTTGCGTCAGCTTGACTTTGAAGAACTGAAAATTGCTTTTGTAGACTTTCAAGCCTGTTCTTTTGCTCTAAACGGATAGCCGCCTGGCTAGGAGCGCCAGCCCTCTGCACAAAACCATCCCAGCGCCAAACCGCGCCGTCTTTATCAACAAGGCTTTGGCCTGCGAGTAACCCTCTAGCAAGAGCTGCACAATCAGCGCCTTCCTCGACAAGACCGGTAAATTGCAGACGCCGCTCAAGCGCTCCCGGAACAGTTACATACTTGGATAAAGGTGTTACAGCATCAGGCCACACCGGGGCATCAAGCGTACTCAGTTGATCCCAGAAACGTGCGGCCTCAGTATCTTGGCCTGCCTCGACTTCATCGCCAAACGCTGCACCTGCGGCAAGTTCATAGCCCCGGTCAGCTTTTAAATCCGCAGCCACGGGAGCACTTGCTGTTGCCTCAACATGCAATAGAGCTTCTAAACTAGTAACCTCACCGCCAAGTACTTTTAATTGCCCTTGCAGTTCTGATCTGGAGGAATCTGCTTCATTACGTGCGGTTCGTGCTTGTAAGGTACTTGCTTCGCTCACTGACAAAGCCTCATCCGTAGAAGAGAGAGCTTTTTCAGCGTTAGAAACTGCTGTTTCTGCGTCTTTAAGAGCGGACAATATTTCATCTTCCGCCGTCATTGCAGCAAGCTCAGCCTCTAGTCGCACAGCTTCAGCTCCCAACTGATCACCGCGCCTTGCCACAGCAAGCTTGTCACTTTCCAGACTTGAGCGCCTCGCCCTTGCTTGGGCTGATCGCTCACTTAATTGGTCAAATGCGGCTTCTGCACTACTTGCAGCTTGGGTTGCAGCTTCAAGGGCTTCCCTTGCTTCAACCTCTGAAGTTTTTTCTGCTTCCTTCGCAGCTTCTAGGCGTGCTTTTTCAGTATTGAGCCTATCAATTACAGCTTGGGCATCATTTACAATTTCTTGCTCGCGTTCCCGATCTGCAGCTATTTGCTCTAGTGAGGCTCGCAAACTAATAGCAGTTTGTTTACGACGCTCGGCTTCCGATTCCAGGTTTTCTTTCTCAATGGCAAAGCGCTGCATTTTTGCGGCAGCAGCAGCATCCGCTTCACGCAGTGGCGGCAATGCTGCAGCAGTGATGGCTTGTTGCTTGGAAATTTCGGCAACTCGGCCTGTAATTTCAGCAACACCTTTTTCTGCATCCCGCAACCCGGCTTCTAACACTATAACTTCTTCTGATGCCAACTTCCATTTTATGAATAACAGGCTTGCTTCTGCCTGCCTGACATCACCCGAAATCGACCTGTAACGAACCGCCTGCCGTGCTTGCCGCTTGAGGCCTGAAATCTGGGTTTCCATACCGAACACGACATCTTGCACCCGGACCAGATTGGCTTCAGCGCTTCGCAACCGGCTCTCGGCATCCTTACGGCGTGTATGCAGACCCGAAATACCAGCAGCTTCCTCAAGGATTTGCCTGCGATCCTGAGGTTTAGCGTTAATCAGTGCACCAATACGCCCTTGACTTACCAACGCCGGGGAATGAGCCCCTGTCGCAGCATCAGCAAACAATAGCTGCACATCTTTTTGGCGGACGTCACGACCATTAATGCGGTAGGCAGAGCCTGACTCGCGCTCAATCCGCCGCGTGACTTCTATTGTATCAGCATCATTATAATCAGCGGGGGCCGCCCGGTCGAAGTTATCAATTACGAGCGTAACCTCAGCCATATTGCGTGCAGGACGCTTATCCGTACCCGCAAATATAACATCATCCATGCCAGAGCCCCGCAACGATTTTGCGCGGTTCTCACCCATGACCCAGCGTATAGCCTCAAGAAGGTTGGATTTACCACAGCCATTCGGGCCCACAACGCCAGTCAGACCAGTTTCAATATGAAGCTCGGTCGGATCGACGAAGGATTTAAACCCCGATAATCGCAGGCGCGAAAAACGCATAGCTGCGGCTTACTCCCCTAGTTATCAAGAGCGGCCCCTGTTCCCCAACAGGTATGGGCCGCCCCATGTGGCAGCAGAGAGCTTATAGCTCTGCTTCAATAGCTTTCTTGATCGTCTCGAAAGAATAATCCGTCGTTACTTCACCGTTAACAACCACTTGCGGTGTTGATGAAATATTATACTGATCAGCTGCACCCGATGTCATTGCCACCAAATTTTTATGCATTTCAACATTTGAAAGACAACGATCAAAATCAGTTCTGCTCATGTTCACTGTACGGCGAGCAAGAGATGCAAGAGCATCTTGTGGATTTTCAGCCCGCATCCATTCGTTCTGACGAGAAAAATACACACTCATCAATTTCTTAGTTTGTTTCATGTCACCACAACGAGCCACAGTAGAGGCGGCCATATCCACCCGGTTAAGCAGGAAATTACGATAAACGAACTTTATCTTGCCCGTATCGATAAATTCTTTTTTGATTTGCGGGAAAATCTCTCGGGCGAAACCAGCGCAGTGCGGACATGTGAGCGACGCATACTCAATAACCGTAACCGGCGCATCTTCAGAACCATAAACGATATCGCCCCAGGTACCCACGCTGCGATCTACAGGGGCAGATGATGCATTACCAGTGTTTGTTGAAGCAGCGGTAACTTCTGTTGATGTAGCTGTATCTGTCGCCTTATCAGCATCATTCTCACCACAGGCCACGAGCATTAAAAAGGCAGAAGCTATACCAACGGATCTAAACATATCTTGATACTTCTTGTAGTTCATATCGTCCTCACCACCATATATTGTGTTTAACTTGTTTCAAATCCCAATACGAGTCATTTTTTGGGATTATAAAATTGTAAAAATTTTCTACTGAATGGTTTCAACTGCGGCGTTGATTTGTGCCTTCAAATCATCATAACCATGAAACGTGAGTTTCTCGCCGTTCATGATTACAGTCGGCGTCGAGTTAATCTGATACTTCTCGTGACCGTCTCTCGCTATACCAATCACATGCTCAAACATCTCGCGGCTTTGCAGGCACTTTTCCAGAGCATCAGCTTCAACACCCCGCGCTGCTGCAATCGCAAAAATTGTTGTTTTAGGATCGTTTGATGTTGCCCACGCGACTTGTTTGTCAAAGTATGATTCTAACAAGTCTTTGGCTAGCGCAGTGTCGCTAGTGCACCGTGTTGCCACAGATACAGCAAGGTCAAGCTGATCCCGAACGAAGTTACGGAACACAAGCCGCACCTTACCAGATGGGATAAGATTCTCTTTTAAGTATACCGCAATCTCATCCATAAAGAGCTTACAATGCGGGCAGGTCATTGAACCATATTCAATAACCTCTATTGGTGCTGCACCGTCACCATATATGATATCACCGCGAATAAACTCTGGTGTTTCCGCAGATGTACCTAGAGCACCTTCTTCGCTATGGGTTTGCCCCTGATGAGCAGAATGATCATGCCCATCTTGTGCGGCAACAGGGAGAACTAGACCAAAGCCCAAAACTAACGCACCGAATAATAAAGAAACTTTCATCTACATCCTCATATAACTACGACACAAGCTACCTTGCCTATGTTTTTGCATTCTTATTAGATAGCACCAATTCGCCTAAGCTTTTCAAGGCTTCCCTGAGAGGACTATCTTTTTTTTCACCTACAAGCTCACCAAGTTTCGCTTGATCAACAGTATCAAGCGGTCTTTTTTCAAGCTGACGCCTACGCGCAGGCTGTGGGAGAGGCCCTTGTTTCACCTCAAGTTTTGAAACAGCCCCATAGCCAAAAAAGCTATTTACCATCTCAATAACACGCTCACTTTTATGAGCAAGAAGCGGTGCAAAAGCAGACTCACTCCTAATAATTAATTTCGCCCCCATGCGTTCACCGCGCGGGAAGATCATTCTTATAGGTACCGTGGACGCTGCAAGTTCAGGCCCTACAATGTGGGCCCACCGAGCAACTACCTCGGCCTGAGCAAACCCCTTGGCGCGCATAGCAGGAGAAATCAAACTTCGGGCAACACTAGAGGCTTGAGACGCCTTAAACCGACGAAAGACCTTAGTCGGCGTATCCGCCTTGGTTTTACGCACCCTCTTTTTTACCGGCGTATACGCCATTAAGCTTGCCCTTGATGCTATAAACTCTATGGTCTGTGCTACCTGAAGCTATTGTTTCACACAAGAATAAAAGCCGTATAACAACTAGTAGAAGATCAAGCCTGCGTGATGTCCACTTTCGCCGACCAGCTCCTTAATTGGTATGATACCCACCGCCGCAGCCTGCCTTGGCGCGCCCTGCCCGGTCAAACCCCGGTGCCATATCATGTGTGGCTCTCTGAAATTATGCTGCAGCAAACGACTGTTGCAACGGTCAAAGCTTACTATAAAAAATTCCTGCTGCTCTGGCCAACCGTTGAAGCCCTCGCCGCAGCACCACAAGAAACTGTGCTTAAAGAATGGGCGGGACTTGGCTATTATGCCCGCGCACGCAATCTTCACAAATGCGCACAAATCATAACAGCAGACTATGGCGGTGAATTTCCAAATACAGAAGTCACACTGCGGGCTTTGCCTGGCATAGGCGACTATACAGCAGCGGCGATTGCAGCGATTGCATTTCATGAACCCGCAGCTGTTATTGACGGCAACATTGAACGTATTATTAGCCGCAACTTTAGAATTAAAACGCCCCTACCTTCTGCAAAAAAAGAAATTAAGGCCGAAGTCGCCAAGTTAACACCTAGTGACCGCTCTGGGGATTTTGCGCAAGCCATGATGGATTTAGGTGCAAGTCTATGCAGTCCCAAGAAACCAAGCTGTTTGCTATGCCCTATTGCAAACAAGTGTGCAGCGCAGAAAGCAGGCGACATGGAAACATACCCCATAAAAGCGCCGAAAAAAATAAAGCCCGTGCGTAGAGCCGTAAGTTTCTGGCTAGAGCATGATGGCCATATACTGCTGGAACGCCGTCCTCAAAAAGGTTTACTTGGCGGCATGCCTGGCCTTTTCTCCACAGAATGGAATGAGCGTGATACCTTTCCAAATAAAGCGGAATGGCTTGCCAAGCGACCAAGCGAAGACTATTTTAAAGCCATTGAAGGTGAGGCAAAACATACGTTCACACATTTCCACCTTCTTACTCAGTTAGTAGCGGCAAAAGCTGCGACAAAGCATAATATTGAAAACGGATTTTGGCACCCTGCACATCAACTTGAAGATGTCGGGCTACCAACTGTTTTCGCAAAAATTGCCCAGCTCACCCTCACATAAAGAATATGGAGAGCATTACTAGTGCGAACTCATCTCGGCATGGTGAATGGTATTCAGTTATACTTCGCCCACACCCCTTGATATCAATTTTAATTCCTTTTGAAGGGCACTAACTTTCCGCCACAAATAAGTATGGCGCCCTTCGGGCAGAAGGGCGCCAACGGAGGAAACGCAGATGGGCATCTGCGCTCCAAAGATAGCTTTATGTCTTAATGTAGTTCTGCTCTGACTTGTTGGCGGTACGTGTCAATTGACATCAATTCACCCTTGTTTTCCACGTGCCAAAAGGTCCAACCATTACACGCGGGTGCGCCCTGAACCCCGGCACCAACTTGGTGAATAGAACCTTTTACAGCCTCAGAAATTAGAGTTCCATCCGTCCGTACCTTCGCAGCAAAACGACGTTTGGCGTCATAAAGGGTTGTACCCGGCGAGATTAAGCCCCGCTCAACAATTGAGCCAAAGGCTACACGCGGCGCTGAACGTTTGCTTTCAGTGAAAGCGAGTGCCTGCTCATCAGAAATTGGTGTAATATCTGCGATACGTTTCTGTGCAAGCTTGATATAATCTGTTTCGCGCTCAATACCGATAAAGTTACGGCCCAAGCGCTTTGCAACAGCGCCCGTCGTCCCCGTCCCGAAGAATGGATCAAGCACCACATCACCAGGATTGGTTGACGCCATGAGCACGCGGTACAAAAGCGATTCAGGCTTCTGTGTCGCATGGGCTTTCTTGTTATCTACAGATTTGAGGCGCTCTTTGCCCGAGCAAATCGGCAGGGTCCAATCAGACCGCATCTGCGTATCATCATTCATCGCCTTCATGGCGTTATAATTAAATGTATAACCGCCCTTATCCGCAGATTTTGCTGCCCATATCAAGGTCTCATGTGCGTTTGTAAAACGCGTTCCACGGAAATTTGGCATCGGATTTGATTTCCGCCAAATCACATCATTCAAAACCCAATAATCAAGGTTTTGGAGCGCTGTACCAACACGGAAAATATTGTGATAGCTGCCAATAACCCAAATGGTACCATTGTCTTTGAGGATGCGACGCGCCGCCTGCATCCACTTGTAGGTAAATTCATCATAAGCCGCAAAGCTGGAGAATTTATCCCAAGCATCATTCACGCCGTCCACTTTACTGTGGTCAGGCCGTGAAAGCGTGTCTTTCAACTGCATATTATATGGAGGGTCCGCAAAAATAACATCCACTGACTTTTCAGGTAGGGCGTTCATCGCATCGATACAGTCGCCCTGCAGAATTTTATTAAGCGGCAACGTCTTTAACGCATTGGTCGACTTATCGCCCTTTTGGGCAACATTTTTTACTTGAGCCATCTCTTTTTCTCCGTCCCGTTCTGCCAAAAGCGCCCATTTTGAGCTGCAAATTGTCTGTTTTTTGGCGAACAATCTCGTCAATCATGAGTCGAAAACGAATCGACGTCAAGTGATTCTTTGATTGGAATCAATGATTTGTGAGCTTAACTTCACTTAAAATGTTCCGAATCGGGGCAAAAGATCGACGATGATGACGAGTCGCACCTACTAGCTTTAGTGCAGCTAGGTGTTTAGGCACACCATATCCTGCGTTTTTGTCCCAACCATACTCAGGATATTCCTCAGCGAGTTTTTTCATCAACCTGTCACGAAAAACTTTTGCAACTATACTTGCGGCAGCGATCGAAAGAGATCGGCCATCTCCCTTAATGAGAGTACGGGTCGGTATTCCAAGGCTGGGATCTTTGTTGCCATCCACCAGTGCCGACTTTGCTGCTTTAGGCAAACCTGCCACCGCTCTGCGCATAGCAAGGAGCGATGCCTGCAAGATATTGATTTCATCTATTTCTTCCACCGATGCCTCGGAAATTGAAACAGACACTGCAACTTCATGAATTAGACCGAAAAGAAGGTCGCGCTTTTTTTCCGTCAGCTTTTTGCTGTCATTAAGCCCTACGGGAATATTTTCAGGATTTAAGATAACCGCAGCCGCAACCACAGGACCTGCTAGTGGACCACGTCCCACTTCATCAACACCGCACACAAACCCGTCATATTTTGACAGCATTGCTTGCTCGGCCGACCAATCGGGGCCCATCTTACTAGCTACACCAGCAATCGTGAATAAATCTTCGTTCACATAAACATCCCTGAAAAACTTCTGTTTCAAGATCGCTGGAATAGCAAAAACCTGCAAGCAAGAAAATGGCGCCCCTAGGGAAAAGAGGCGCCAGTCAATCTAGGGGTAGGTTTAGGAAAAGGATACTAGGTAGGTATCCCTTGAACTCAGAACTAAGGGAAACTCAGAACTAAATACCTGACACTAAGGCTTGGGAAAAACTTTAGTGCCAAATCTCGACCGGGGCTGAACAGTAAGGGGCTAGGTTTTGAGGGGTGGGGAATCTGTTCAGCGCCCGGGCAGGTCTTCATATCATACGCATCAAGCGGTAGGGGCCGCCTGATATAGATACATAGACCTGAAATTAAGAAATTACTTCGCGCTTGCACCGCGCTGAAAACGGCGATGGCGGCGCCTAACACGCTGATACTGCAGCACGTTATACTCGGTTACACCGGGGCCTGCTTTTGCCAATAAATCTGTAAACATATGTCGCTCCTCGCGTGTCAAAATTCAGTCGACATCGTAGAATCATCTGCCATGCAAATATCCACTAAGCCATTGATCTTGTTACTGTCGTTATGGCAGCTCTTGTTTTTTAGTGAGCCGTCCTTGCTATAAACTCTATGTAGGTATGGTGCTTTCGGCTTTCAATAGTTTTAATCGTTTTATTATGAACATTTTTTCGTGGCAGGCTCTTAACTATCCTTCTTTGGCAAGGCAGAGAGGCTAGCTGTGTGCTAGCCCCCTTAACTCAAAACATTCACTCGAAACAAAGATACTCAAAACTAAACTTGTGGCCGAGCTCCGCCCGCAAGGGCTAGGGTTGGGGGATATGCGGACGGAGGCTCGACCAGATCGGTCATCTCAAGTATGGGTTTGGTAGGGGCCAAAACTATAGCCGGAACAACCGATCTTATAACGTTAGGTGCGCTTTAATAAGCACTAGAAAAACGTTGGGCACGGCGCGTGCGGCGCTTAATACGTTTTACCATAAGGGGATTATAGCCTGTCGTAGAAGAAGCTGGCTTTATCAATAATTCTGTAAACATGTGTCTGTCCTCGCATGTCAAAATGGGTGTTTTTCTTTATGTCACAAGCCCTGCTCATAGAAACTCGCATCTCACCCAAAATTTGTTTTCAACTGTCGTTTGAGGCAGCCCTTATTGTGTTTTGCTGAACTGTCCTCGCTACACTTCTAATATATGAAACCCAACGCAGTTATTCAACAAGCCCCACCGCTCGGGATGAACGCTTCATCGCAAAAGGTGACACAATTGCGCCTTAATTGGCCGCGAGCACTCACGGCCCTGTGATTTTACGTAATTTTTAATGCAGAGAAGTCGACTGTTTTACCAGTTTCACATAGCGTCTTCAGACCGGCTAACACAAAAGGCCAACCCGGTGAGACCATTTGATAAGTTGGGCTACTTTCTGACGAGAACTTGTCATGGCGCACCGTCAGTTTTGTTATGCCTTCTATCTCCTCGAGAGAGAACAATACCCTAGACGGCGCCTCAGCAGCACAAGCAGGATTACCAGGGAAATGCCAAGTGTAACTTAGTGACCTCGGCGCATCTGCAACCAGCACTTCGCCCTCGCAGCCAACTTCATCTCCAACCATAAAAACAACAGTATCCCCAACAGCCCAATCAGACTGCACCTCAGTCATATGCCAGTATTGTTTGGTAAATTCACCGTTAGTAAGGGCCTCCCACACCTTTTCACGGGCAGCATCTATTAAGGTCACGTAATAGAATTCTACTTTATTCATGACTTTACCCTCCTCTATCTTCTTCTAAAGCATGCCTCAAATTAAGAATGGCGTCCGATCGAACCGCTGAATATTTATCAACCCAGCGCCGTGATATCTGTTGAATAGGGAGCGGGTTCAAAAAATGCAGCTTTTCCCTACCTTGCCAATCTGCAACCACGAGCCCCGCTTCCTCAAGAATTTTCAAGTGTTTGCTGACGGATTGTCGGCGCATATCCGCTCCGTCCACCAGCTCGCTCAAAGTCAACCCGGGCTTTTCCAGCAATCGGTCCAACATCAAACGTCTCGTATCATCAGCAAGAGCTTTAAAAACTTTATCCATACGGCACCACATACAGCCATTTAACTGCATCAGTAAAAGCAGCCTTTTGGCTGCATGTCAAGTACACACATTACCTCAAACTGGAGGGTTAATTGACATTAAGAGGGTACTTAAACGTCTGCATCATCGCCAAGTAACTGTTGTGCAGTGCCATCTTCTACTTCATCAACATTCTTCAAGGCACGTAACATCACATTTTTGCGCGTCTCAAGCTTGCCAATGTGGTTTTCGAGCGCGTTAACACTTTTACCCATTAGAGT
>CAXBKT010000118.1:0-11852 GCA_963976155.1 uncultured Kordiimonadaceae bacterium
ATGGGACGGCCTTGTACGCCTTTGGAAAGACGCAAGTGCACACCGCATGGAGGAAAAACGCCTAAAGCGCGAGCTGCGCAGTGCAAACTAAATTGAAATAACTTTCTCCAACCTGCATAGTGCCAAACATGACAACGGCTACGCATTGAGGGGATCGTGTTTAATTCATATCTACTATTCAGCTTACTATTAGCTCCAGATGTGTCGTCATCATCTGCTACAGTAAAGATGTTTCAAGATTGTGAAGAATGCCCAGAAATGGTCGTCGTCCCTGCGGGTAGTTTCCTAATGGGAGACCCCGGCGGCTGGTATAGTCGGCGTACAGAACGCCCTCAGCATCAGGTGAAAATTGCCACCCCCTTCGCTGTTGGCCGTTATGAAGTCACATTTGATGAATGGGACGCTTGTGTCTCAGATGGTGGCTGCAACGGCAACATTCCCGACGACTTTGGCTTCGGCCGAGGAAAACGACCCGTTTTCAATATTTCATGGAACTCGGCACAAGCTTATATCACGTGGCTTAATGCGAAATCTGGACAAGTGTACCGCCTACTAACCGAAGCTGAATGGGAATATATGGCCCGTGCAAGCGCCACTACTAGCTATACTACCGGCGACACAATCACTACCGACCAAGCCAACTTCAATAACAACCCTCATAATACCCGCATTGGAGACACCATCAACCGTAATATGACACTGCCCGTAGGCAGCTTTGCGCCCAATAAATTTGGAATCTACGACGTTGAAGGTAACGTCACCGAATATACGCAAGATTGTTGGCATGAAAGTTATGAGAATGCGCCATCTAATGGCGATGCTTGGATCAAAGATGGCGCTTGCGAAAAAAGAGTAGCTCGCGGCGGCGCTTGGGGAGATACACTCACAGGTGTACGGCTATCTAGCCGTGGCGCCTTTCTATATTACAGGACAAGTGTCAGCTACGGATTCCGCCTCGCCAAATCACTTAATTAAGAACTCCACCAAACAAACTAAAGTACTGAGCAACAATAAATTACGTCAGCATACTTGACCACCGCGACTTCAGTATATAAATTTTGTCCAAATTAGATAATTTGTACAGGATTTTCCATGACTGACTGGCGCCAGAACATTGAACAAGCTTACGCACGCATGTATGCGGCCCCTGAAGCCCCCTATAAAACGGGTCTTGAGTATAGCGCCTATTACAGTACAGCACTCGGTTGCAACCTCTACCTGAAGCAAGAGCATCTGCAAAAAACAGGGTCTTTTAAGTATAGAGGTGCGCTAAACAAACTGTCTTCCCTATCAGCTGAGGCGATTAGAAAAGGTGTTATTACCGCAAGTTCTGGCAACCACGGCATGGCATCATCACTTGCTGCAAACAAGCTTGGCATCCCGATTACAATCCATGTTCCTGAGGCTGTGTCGCCAGCAAAGCTAGCTGGCATAGAGCTTTACGGTGCTACCATACATAAAGTGGCAAGCGACAGCCTAGCTGCAGAGTTAAGTGCCAAAAAAACAGCTGAGCGCGAAGGCCTAACATTTGTGTCCCCTTATAACGACCCCGATATTATAGCAGGTCAAGGTACCATTGGACTTGAAATTATCGAACAGCTACCAGACGTAGACGCAGTCCTTATAGCGGTTGGCGGCGGCGGGCTCATTAGCGGCATAGGAAATTACATCAAAGCAGTGAAGCCAGATACAGACATTATTGGTTGCTGGCCTGAAAACTCACCTGCTATGCATGCCTGCATTAAAGCCGGGAAAATTTATGACGTGCCTGAGCTAGCAACACTTTCTGATGGCACGGCAGGCGGCGTGGAACCCGGCTCAATCACCTTTGACCTTTGTAATCAGGTAATCGACAAGACCGTTCTAGTCTCGGAAGCAGAAATTCAAGCAACCTTGAAAGAGTTTGCAGGCAAAGAGCGCCAAATCATTGAAGGCGCCGCTGCTGTAGCTCTCGCTTCTGCTAAAAAGATTGCAGCCGATTACCAAGGAAAGAATGTTGCCGTCGTTCTATGCGGTCGGAACATTTCGCTCGAAAAGTTTACAGAGCTAACAAAATAGGTTCAGCCATGAGCGGGACATAGTCCCGCCTCATCAGCATCAGCTATCGGCTGCGGCAAGCTTAACAAGTTTAGCCTCTGCCTCTGTTGCCTCCTGCTGGCGCTGCCACATACCAAAATAGGCACCCTCCGCAGCAAGCAATGCTTCATGCCGACCACGTTCAATGATTTCGCCCTTATCAAGCACGATAATTTCGTCAGCCCCTACAACGGTTGAAAGTCTGTGTGCAATGACGATTGTCGTACGATCTTTTGAAATTTGCTCAAGCGCCGCTTGGATGTCCTGCTCCGTATGACTATCAAGCGCGGATGTAGCCTCATCCAGCAATAGAATGGCTGGGTTTTTCAAAATCGTACGTGCGATCGCCACACGCTGTTTTTCACCACCAGAAAGTTTAAGACCTCGCTCACCTACCTCAGCGTCATAGCCCTCAGGTAATTCCGATATAAAATCATGTATTTTCGCTAGACGGGCAGCTTCCTCAACTTCTGCATCAGTAGCATCGGGCCTGCCATACCGGATATTATAGCGAATGGTATCATTAAACAGAACGGTATCCTGCGGTACCACGCCAACCTGCTCGCGCATACTTTTCTGTGTTACCTCACGAATATCCTGACCGTCGATCATAATACTGCCGTCAGTGATATCATAAAAACGGAATAGAATACGGGAAATAGTCGATTTACCAGCCCCGCTCGCACCGACAATCGCCGTTGTTTTTCCAGCAGGTACTTCGAAGGAGATATCTTTCAAAATCTTGCGGTTTTCAGCGTAATGGAATGATACACCTTTAAAGGATACAGCCCCGCCTTTAATATTGAGAGCTTTAGCATTCGGCATATCAGAAATTTCTGTTTGCGTAGCCACCACCTCAAACATCTTTTCCATATCTGTCAAAGACTGTTTAATCTCACGGTACACAAACCCTAGGAAATTTAGCGGCATATAAATTTGAATAAGAAGTGAGTTTACGAGCACAAATTCACCAATCGTAAACCGGCCACCCACAACACCTTGCGCTGCCATCCCCAACACAACAACAAGGCCAAAAGAGATAATCATGCCCTGCCCGACATTGAGTAACGTCAAGGATAGCTGACTCCTAACAGAAGCGCTCTCGTAACGCTCTAACGCCATATCATAGCGGCGACTTTCATGCTCCTCGTTGGTAAAATACTTCACCGTTTCAAAGTTCAAAAGACTATCAATTGCCTTGGTATTTGCTTGCGTGTCTTGCTTATTCATCTCGCGCCGGAACTTTAACCGCCAGTCCGTCACTAAAACTGTAAACATGATATAACTAACAAGACAAACAAACGTTACAAGCGCGTACAGAAAACCGAAGTTGACCCAAAAAATACTGGAGATAAGAACAATCTCCAACAAAGTCGGCAAAATATTGAACAGCATAAACCGCAAAAGAAAATCAATCCCCCGCGTACCTCGTTCAATAATCCTACTTAATCCTCCAGTTTTGCGTTCCAAATGGAACCTCAGGGACAACTTATGTAAATGCCGAAAAGTATTAAGCGCAATCTGCCTTAGGGCATGCTGGCCTACTTTTACAAAAACCGCATCGCGCAGCTCTCCAAAAACCAATGTCAAAACACGTGCAGTACCATATCCAATAAGCAGTCCTGTTGGTACTGAAACTGCTAGCATTTCAGCATCAGGAACACGGCCTGAAGTTAATATATCAACAGCATCTTTAAACAGAAACGGTACATAAACACCGATCACCTTAGCCAGCACCAAAAACCCCATCGCCAAAATCACACGCACGCGTAAATCCCAGCGGCCCTTAATCCAAAGGTACGGCAACAGGCTTTTCACTGTCGCCCAATGATTTGCGTCTGCGGCGGTTTCGTCAAGCTGGTCAGCGGGTCTCATAAAGCGTCCTTTTTGGGCGAGCAATCTAAGTAAATGTGCCTATCGGCCATCAGTTCAAGAGTAAAAATACTAACCTGAAACAGGGCCAAGTCAGAATATGACAGCATAGCTCAAGGATGAGCTAAAAGTAGCTCAGAAACTTTTTCCTTAAGTGTTGGTAAAACATCATTGGCAAACCAATCGTTCTTAGCCATCCAGATATTGTTTCGCGGGCTAGGGTGCGGTAACGGCAGCATCCCGTTTCCGATATAATTTCTCCACCCTCGCACGGTCTCGGTTAAAGGTTGTTTTTTAACCTCACGCATGTGCCATGCTATTGCATACTGCCCGATCACCAAAGTGAGCTTGACGTGTGGCAGTGCCTCAAGAATTGGCTGACGCCACAATGGGGCGCATTCAGGTCGCGGCGGTAAATCACCTGATTTCCCTGTACCTGGATAACAAAACCCCATCGGTAAAATCGCAATCTTTTGAGCATTATAAAATACAGCTTTATCAATACCCATCCAGTCCCGCAGGCGGTCACCACTAGCATCATCGAATGGTACGCCTGTCTCTTGCACCTTTCTGCCCGGAGCTTGACCCGCGATTAAGATACGGGCGCGAGAACCACACTGAAGAACTGGCCGCGGCAAGTGTGCAAACTTGTCCTTACACACTATGCAAGCACGGGCCTTAGCTACAACAGTCTCGAGAGATGTATTCATAACTAGTCTTCGAGCACTGCTTGCGCCGCCTTTAGAGCTGCAGCTCCATCTACAGGGTATTGATGTTGATTAAGAGCATCTGCAAGCGCTTTAATGCAAAGTTCTACATTTTCCTCACATGCACTTGAACCCATAAGGCCAATACGCCAAACTTTACCCGCCATCGGCCCAAGGCCTGCTCCAATCTCAAGGTTATGCTCTTTGAGTAAGAAAGAACGGACCGACGCCTCATCCACACCTTCTGGCACGACAACAGCGTTAAGCTGAGGCAACCGGCATTCGGCATCCACTAGGAACTTCAGACCAAGCTTATCAAGCCCAGCAGCTAGCGCCTCATGCATAATAAGATGGCGCGCCCATGCATTCTCAAGGCCCTCTTCTGACATCATGACCAGCGCCTCGTGTAAACCGTACAGTGCGTTCACTGGTGCCGTATGATGGTAACTACGCCCACCTTCACCGTCCCAATAATCCATCACAAGCGATAGATCGAGAAACCAACTCCGTACAGGGGTTTTTCTTGCACGAATTTTATCAAGTGCTCGGTCAGAAAGCGACACAGGTGACAAACCCGGCGTGCAAGACAGGCACTTCTGAGAGCCAGAATAAACCGCATCAACACCCCATTCATCGATAAGCACAGGGACACCACCCAAGCTTGTAACCGCATCCATTATTGTCAGACAGTTATATTCCTCGGCAAGAGCGCATATTGCAGCTGCATCAGCCCAAACGCCTGTTGATGTTTCAGCATGCACAAAAGCTAAGATTTTTGCGTCAGGGTTAGACTTAAGTACCGCTTCAATTGCAGAAAGCTCGGGAGCTTTACCCCACTCCACATCTAAAGTGACAGCCTTACCGCCAGCTCGGATTACATTTTCAGTCATCCGCATGCCAAACACACCGTTACGAACAACAACAACAGTGTCGTCTTCTTCTACCAAATTCAGAAAACAGGTTTCCATTCCCGCTGAACCCGGCGCTGACACAGGGAACGTCAGTTTATTTTCTGTCTGAAACAGCTCCTTAAGCCCCTCTTTCACCTCCTCCATCATACGCTGAAAATCCGGATCCAAATGCCCAAGGGTAGGCCGTGCCATCGCCTCCAGAATACGATCAGATACATCAGATGGCCCAGGGCCCATTAACGTTCGTTTCTGTGGGATAAATGACTGCATGGTAGAACTCCTGGGACATTGTTATGATTCTGTGTCTGCTACTTAGCCGTTGATATAGCCTTCAACAGGAGTTTAGGCAAATAGACGCGCATCCAACTCAATAACACATATGTTATATATTACGAACGTCCTAGGATTGACATATCTGCTAAACCTACTAGGTATGGTATCAGCTAATGGCGGATTTATTTACTCGACCCCCAATCGTGCCCGTCATTAGTTAGGAAGGTAGAGGTGGCTCGCTGAGAGCAACCTCTACCTTTCGCTATATTGTGACACTTTCAATATTCTCTTATTGAGATTTATTTTCTAAAAATCCAAGAAATCCTTTCTTTAAAGGAATAAAATTCTTAGTTGATACTCACTATTAATTATCCTATATGCCGTACAGCCATGAGTTCTGTGCTATCTACTATTGCTATTTTAAGCGATAGACGTTAGGGCACAGCCAATTTTGAGTTAGTGACGGAGTTGTCCGATGAATATGAACTTTGACCCCAAGGCTAAGAAGCCTTCTGCAAATGGCCCAACATTAGAGACCGTATTGTCAGTTCATCATTGGACAGAACACCTTTTCTCCTTCCGAATTACGCGCCCATCAGGTTTCCGCTTTAGATCTGGTGAGTTCGTAATGATCGGGCTTGAAGTTGAAGGCCGTCCGCTAATGCGCGCCTATTCAATCGCAAGCCCAAGCTGGGATGAGGAACTAGAGTTTTTCTCTATCAAGGTAGAAAATGGCCCACTTACGTCGCGGCTGCAAAAAATTCAGCCGGGTGACAAAATTCGCTTAAACCGCAAGCCAGTTGGAACTTTGGTCCTCGACGCCCTTACTCCAGGAAAAAACCTATTCCTATTTTCAACAGGAACAGGTTTTGCCCCTTTTGCGAGCGCCATCCGTGACCCTGAGACTTTCGAGAAATTCGAAAAAGTTGTTGTAACTCATACTGCACGTGAGGTAGCTGAGCTTGATTATAGCCGCGAACTGATCAAAGAAATTTACGACCATGAGTTTCTTGGGGAAATGGTTGGTGACAATCTCACATATTACGCTAGCGCGACACGGGAAGACTTTGAACGTACAGGCCGTATTACAACCCTTATTGAAAACGGCGATCTTGCAAAAACAACAGGCATCCCATGCTTTAACCTTGAGACAGACCGTGCCATGATCTGCGGCTCGACTGAAATGATCAAGGATACGAAAGCACTTCTTGAAGCCCACGGCCTTACAGAAGGTTCAAATGCTAAACCTGCAGAGTTTGTTATCGAAAAAGCATTTGTTGGCTAGATTTCAATCAAAAGCGGGGCCAGTAACCCCGCTTCTTCTACCTCCTAAGCGCTGCACCAAGCCGGTGAATGCGCTTTATTACCCAAACGACCCAGTTATCAGCTGCCTCTCGCCCACCATAGGCACTGCAGCAACACATGCCTATATGCTCAATATTCATCACGGCGCTTCAACCAGTCCATCGGAAAATTCTCATTACGTCCCTTAGGGGTAAGATCTATATAATGATAAGCCCCATTGAGAATATCAATACCACGCGAATAGGTGGAATAACTATGACATACGGTTCCATCCTCTAGGCGCGTAAATACGCTCACGCCGGGCATTTCGCCTGCCGGAACCTTATCTGAATAATTATAACCACCCGCAAAGGTTTCCTTATTAAAGCTCACGCCAAAATCTGAGCCAAACGTCGTACCTTCGGCCGACACCCAATCAAACGTCCAGCCATTACTTTCTTTGTAAGGAAGTAGCTTTGCAAGAGACGCATTTGAGACCACCTTAAAACTTGTGTCCCGAGCCCTTAAATGCGCCTCAATACCGTCAAAATTATCCGCCCAAAACGCACAGCTTCTGCAGCCTGTCTCCCAATCCGGGTCAAACATAAAATGATAAATAAGCAGTTGCCCCTTATCGTCAAAAAGGTCACTCAAACTTCTTTCGCCGCTCTCGGCTTGAAATAAGTATGCTTTATCCACCCGCACCCACGGGAGCTCACGCCGTTTCGCCGAGACTTCATCCCGCCACCTTGTTAACTGCTTTTCCTCAACAAGCAACGCCTTGCGCGCCGTAAGCCATTCCTCACGTGATACAATTTCAGTCATTTGATATCCTTCATTTGCTGTCGTCTTCGCTCGCCAGATGCTTCTCGAGGGCATCCAAGCTGCTGGCCCAGAATTTCTGATACTTGGTCAGCCAATCTAGAGCATCTTTCATATACACAGGCTCAAGGCGACAAACCCGGGTACGTCCGTGTTTTTCTACACACACCAAACCGGCATCGCTCAAGACCTTCACATGCTTCGAAACACCGGTTTGCGACATCTCAAAAGGCTCAGCCAACTTTGACAGCGGTAATTCGCCAGCAGCTAGCCGCGCGATAATTGCCCGCCTTGTTGGATCGCCTAACGAAGAAAAAACCGTATCCAACTGATTCATACAAAACCCTTCACAAATACTGAACTATATGGTTGAGTATATCACGTAAGAAAAATAGTCAACCATATAGTTCAGTATTAATATGTAGCCACAGCAGGATTAAGGATGAAATTTTATAACGCAGGCGCAGGAAACCCCCGCAGGGTAAGAATATTTATTGCTGAAAAGGGATTAAATATCCCTAGAGTAGACATCGACTTTAGCAAAAAAGACAATCAAACATCGGAGTTCCTCAAACTCAATTCACTTGGGGAAGTACCTATTCTTGAACTAGATGACGGTACAGCAATCAGTGAAAGTACGGCCATTTGCCGGTACCTTGAATCTCAACACCCTGACCCAGCTTTGTTCGGCACCAATAACAAAGAAATAGCCCATATCGAGATGTGGGACCGCCGCATTGAATTTCATATCTTTGCAGTCATGAGTAACATCGTCCGGCATGAAGTAGAGTTCTTTGCCGATAAAGTTGAACAAGTGCCAGAGTATGCCGCAACGCAGCGGCGCTATATCCACAAAAAATGGGCCTGGTTAAACAGCGAAATGGCCGACGGCCGCCCCTACATTGCAGGCAATAGCTTCAGCGTAGCCGATATCACAGCTATGGCAGCGTTAATGGCTTCTGACTGGCTGAAGGTAGGCCCTAAACCCGAACTAGAGCATGTTTCTCGTTGGTCTGAAGTAGTCAGGAATAGAGATAGTTGGTCGGCGTAAAATACTAAGGCCTCCCCAATTGGGTGGCCCTACACCTGCAACATCATATCCTAGCTAAAACTGCCGCTTCTCACGAAACTGAAAAATCACCATTGTGCCGATAACGGTGAAACCGCAGCCTAGCCAGAAAACCATCCCAAGACTTGCTGTACTAGCAGGCAATACAATCGCCTGAACCGCTGTGACCATAAGTAAAAGTGGCACCCCGACCAACACTCCACGCCAAGCACCCTCTAGCTTCGAGGAAGCCTTGCCTTTCGCGCGACGTTTAATGAAATAAATCTTCATACCTGCGGCGATGATGTACAAAAGGCTTATGCCAAAGCCTATGAAAGCCAGCTTAACAAGCATACCACCAAAAGCACCAAAATGAACTTTATATACTGAATCCGCCACTTGCTGACCAATATAACCATCAGCAGATCCGACCGTGCCTATGAATTCACCAGCGCCATTAAAATTATACTTCTCAGCGTAGATAAGCCGCCTCGGGTGCTCGGCCATAATTTGTAGATATTGGCCCACCGTCCTCGGGTCATGCAGAATCACATAGATCACCGGTTTATCCGGGTAATTTTTCTCCATGTAAAGCAAAGCTTTTTCAATGTTTGCCATTGGCGCCTTAGCCTCATCCGGAGTAGGTTCCGAACCAAAGACCGGCTCAAACACCGCGCCAAAATCCCCTTCGTATTTGAGAGTACCAACAGCAAGCGCAGAAAGTGTTGCAAGCCCAATCATCGCACCACTCAGCGAGTTTGAAATATGGAAAGGCGCAGTCCAAACACTTAAGCGGTTGTGCAGGTCTACATTCTTAATCTGCTCTGATTTAGAGCGCCGAAATGCAAAGGCATCTTTGAAAATATTGGGGTGCGCCAACAAACCAGTGATTGACATACCAAACAAAAACACACCGAAAATAGCTACAACTGTCATGCCAAATGACTTTGGCAAATGAAGGTAATAGTGCAGATCAATTATGAAATCTATCCATGGGTGATGCACGTCTACAGACAACTCACCAGCCTGATCCACATGCGTTTCTTCATTGTCCGTTTCCACAATTGCGCGCGGATTTTTCTCCGTTGGCATATGAATGAATAAATGCTTTGTTTCTAGGTCTTTTTCAAAGCCATTGAGCGCAGAAGCTTGTGCTGCCACTGGGAGCAACTCGTACATTTGCGGTTCACCTTGCTGCTCCCACAAATAAAGCTCATCTTTGAGGACGCTCACAATACCTGAAAAAGTAATAACGTAGAGAACTGCAGCGATAGCAATTCCTACTGCGGAATGAGCCGACAGTGCCCGCTTCGGTAACGGCCCTTCGGAGACTGCTGATTTAATTTCTTTAGGTTGAAACATGGCTAACCTCTAATTCCCAATAATCAACAAACCAGCACCGGCAGCCGCCACTGCGGTTAACACACCGGCTTTCCATAAAGGATGTTTTACGATGAGCATAAACCCACTGAATAAAGCCCAAAGAATAGGAAACAAAAACAAACCAGTGACCAAACTACTCGACGCATGAACACCGAGAATAAGCATGAAATCATGCACGCCTAACGCAGCAATGAATGATATTATTCCAGCCCCAAACACCACCCACACACCAACGCCAAAACGTTTAAAGTATGTAAGGATCGACGTCGTCTCAGATTGTGCTCTTAGACTTGAACTTGACTGCTTACGTTTACTTACACTCGGCTTATCCATAAACGCGCCATAACCAATATAAGCTAATGCAGCGAAACAGAATACGATCAAGCCTAATGCGACCCCACGCTCATGCCCACCAACATTTGCCCAAAGCACGAGGCTCAATACAATGAGCGCCCAGCCTAGCCAAACCAAAGGCACTGACCGAGCAGGTAACTTCCAAGACCTCCGAAGAACAAACAATCCTGCAAATACGGAGACTAGCGCAGCTGTTATAAGGCCAATATTCATCCTGACATCCCCCAAACAAATGCCCCGACAAGTATGTCAGGGCATTATTCGACAACTAAAACTGATAAGCAGCCCGCAAGACAACCGTACGGCCCTCACCAGGGAAGCAATCACCGCGTGCCAAACAGGTTCCATAATAATTTATATCGAAAATATTGCGTGCGTTCAGGGTGAGGTCTACCTGATCAAATTTATAACCAACCAAAGCATCAACAACTGTATAACCATCCGTTTCCACGGTGATGGGTGTTGGAGCAAAACCATTGCTTGCAAGGAAAGCTGTACCGTGGCTTTCGTTACCCCCTGCATATCTAACACCTGCACCAATACGTAGCCCCTCAAGCTGCTCATCAGAAGGCTTCCAAGTCATCCAGAACGAGCCTTGCTTCTCTGGTATACTCGGCATCCTAACACTGTCCGGATCTTCCGTATCAAGAATGCTGAAATTACCATCAAGATAGAAATCACCAAAGACCGTTTGGGCTTCGATCTCGAAACCTTTGATTTTTGCCACGCCTTCTTGCTGCGAAGCAGCTCCCGGCAGACCAGCAGGGTTTGGCAAATTCGATTGTTCGATATCAAAATACGCTGCAGTTACATAAGTTTTGGTGCCAGCGGGATGATACTTAAAACCAACCTCAATTTGCTTTCCCTCTTGCGGCTTCAACGGATTATTGGTTGTTTCATCAACCCCTACAACTGCTTGGAACGATTCCGCATAACTCACATACGGGTTCAAACCGAATGAAGTCTTGTATAATGCGCCAACACTAAAGCTTGTCGCGCTGTCCTCTTGAGTAGTTGTACCATTACCTGTGTCCAAATCATCGAAACGAACGCCGGCATTTACGATGAAATCTCCAACAGTAATTTGATCATTAATGTAAAAACCGACCGTAGAAATCTCAC
>CAXBKT010000119.1:0-11840 GCA_963976155.1 uncultured Kordiimonadaceae bacterium
GCCAACGCCTAAGGTTATACTTTTTGCCAATTGTTCAACTGTGGTGATTGTGTCAAAAAGTTCGGCTGATTTTTTATGGATGAGAAACATCCTGTTACCCAGTAACCCCCGAGTTAGCGGAATATAAACCATGCGTGTTTTTGTTTCTCGTTCGAGAGAGTAGCCGCTGTAGAGGATGTTGATTGGCGCGGTGCCGTCAGCAAGTTCTCTAAAGACTCGTCCTTGGGAATAGTCGATATCAATATAGGCAAGACGATGATTGCCAGGGGCATGATCAAGCGCAATGCGCAGTAACTTTACTTCATAGTCTGCGTTGATTTGTTCATCGGGCTTTTGCACATAAAAGTCGACTGCGACTACAGGTAAGCTGATAAAGTAGAGGCATATGTAGATCAAGTTGCGTAGCATAAATTGCTTTCGTGGTGCCCTACCTAAAGGTGCAAATATTGATGACATTCATAATAAGCAGATATGTGGTTTTCAAACAAGGAAATGGCAACATGAGGCCGTTGATTGTAAGTTTGTAGGCTGCAGTATGCATATGAAATGCGAAAAAAAAGTAAATGATGAGCCTGCGCCGAGTTTTGAATTTTTCGGAAAATTCATCTAAAATATTAGGTTAATGCCTTATTAACTGCATAAACTATTAAAAAATATGATGTAAATGTGATTTCAGACACGGTCATACTTGACAAAACCTGTCATCAGGAAACTAATAGAGGTATCTAATTAATCGCGCCCGTTAGAAGGTGCACCCGTGCGGCACGAGGTTTGGAATGAACATTGCATGGGATTCTATAGTGGGGCCTTGTCGAAGGAACCGTTGTGGAATAGTTATCTGAGAGGAAGCCTAGTGGCTCGCATCTTGGTAGTAGAAGACGAAGAGTCTGTTCGCGAGTTTGTGACGCGAGTTCTCACTATGCATGGGCACAGTGTGTTGATAGCGCACGACGGCGCAGAAGCTGTCGAGTTAATGAACCATAACCATTTTGACTTGCTTCTCAGTGATATCGCGATGCCATTAATGGACGGAATTTCCCTTGCCTTAAAGGTAAGGGCTACACGCCCTCATGTACCAATTTTGTTGATGACAGGGTTTGCTGATGAAAGGCAGCGGGCGCATAATCTTTCGTTGTTAATTGAAGGGCTGCTGACAAAACCCTTCAATATGGATCAACTGCTTTCCTTAGTTAATAGCGCTCTTGAGCATAGCCGTGCTTTAAAGGGGGCAGTTCAATCATCACCTGATAGCCAGGCTGGTACTGAATCAAGTGCGATCAGTTCCTCAATAGACTGACGTTTTCTGACAACCGCATAGTCATCCCCGTTTACCATTACTTCAGGGACAAGCGGCCGGCTGTTATAGGTTGAGGCCATAACAGCGCTGTAAGCTCCGGCCGATTTTAGAGCAACTAAGTCACCAGAGGCAAGGGGGGTCGTTGCGCGATTTTTAGCAAAAACATCACTGCTCTCGCAAATGGGGCCAACAAAGTCAGCTGTCAAAGACTTATCCGCTGTGGTTTCGTTAACAGGAACAATTTCATGATGGGCGTCATACATGGCTGGCCGCACCAAATCGTTCATTGCCGCATCAATAATATAAAAGAGTTTAGCATCGTTGGTTTTTTCGTAGATAACCTCGGACAGCAGGATGCCTGCATTGCCTGCAATCAGACGACCGGGTTCGACGATGATACTAACATCAAGGTCACCGAGGACCTCGGAAACCATCTTGCCGTATGAGCCAGGAGAAGGCGGCGCTTCGACACCGGCTTCATAAGGGATACCTAATCCACCGCCAAGATCAATGTGTGTGATGGCGTGTCCATTGGCGCGTAGGCCCTTCACTAAATCCACTACTTTGGCAAAAGCAAGTTTGAAAGGTTCAAGGTCTGTTAACTGTGACCCGATATGGAGGTCTACACCTACACCCGTTACATGAGGGAGTTCGCTGATGCGGTCATAAACGGCACCTGCGCGGTGCCACGGTATGCCAAATTTGTTTTCAGATTTTCCGGTAGAAATTTTTTCATGGGTTTTGGCATCTACGTCGGGGTTTACGCGCACAGAAACTGGTGCGAGCATATCAAGGCTACCTGCAACGTCATTTAGCAGTTCTAGTTCGGCCTCGCTCTCAATATTAAATTGCTTGATACCCGCTTTCAGGCTGAACGACATTTCGGTGCGAGTTTTGCCAACACCAGAAAAGACAATTTTGTCGGCAGGTATGCCAGCTGCTAACGCGCGTTTTAGTTCGCCGACACTAACTACATCTGCGCCAGATCCCTCGCGAGCTAGCGTAGTTAAAACGGCTTGGTTACTGTTAGCTTTCATTGCGTAACAAATAAGCGTGTCATGGCCTGAAAAAGCTTCAGCGAAGACACGGTAATGTCGCTGGAATGTTGCTGTCGAATAAACATAAACGGGCGTACCGACTTCTTGCGCAATTTTAGCAAGAGAAACGTTTTCCGCATGTAGGGTGCCGTTGTGATACTGAAAATGGTCCATGAAGATGTTCCGAAAGTTAGTTATTATTTGTTTGGCTGGCTGGCGGGTTTACATCGCCCTTTTTACCGCAGGCTGAAAGTCCAAGGGCAGTTGAAATTATCAGCGATATCATGAAGATACGTTTCATTTTAAAGTCTCCCGGGCAGTGGCAACTGCTTGTTTCACATTGGCTGGCGCTGTGCCGCCAAATGACGTGCGGCTGTTAACTGATGCTTCAACCGTTAATACACCGAAAATTTCAGCAGTGATACGAGGTTCCACTGTTTGCATTACATCAAGAGGTAAATCAGCAAGGTCTACGCCGCGGTCTTCTGCGGCCTTCACGACAGTGCCGGTTACATGGTGTGCATCCCGGAAGGGAAGGTTAAGTACCCGCACAAGCCAGTCAGCAAGATCTGTTGCGGTAGAGAAACCTTGGCCAGCTGCAGCGCGCATGACTTCAGTATTTGGTTTTAAGTCTTCAATCATACCGGTCATAGCAGCGAGGCAAAGGGCAAGGTCATCTACTGCTTTGAAAACAGGCTCCTTATCTTCCTGCATGTCTTTTGAGTATGCAAGAGGAAGGCCTTTCATAACTACGATTAAACCGTTTTGTGCCCCCATAATACGTCCAACCTTAGCGCGTATTAATTCAGCGGCATCCGGGTTCCGTTTTTGGGGCATGATGGACGAACCTGTTGAGAAGCTGTCAGAGAGCTCAAGGAATTTGAAGGCTGCGCTGGCCCAAAGTACAATTTCATCTGCAAGTCGGGATAAATGTACCGCGCCAATTGTCATGGCGGATAGCATTTCCATAGCGAAATCCCGTGCTGAAACCGCATCAAGTGAGTTGGCCATTGGCCCGGTGAAGCCTAACGTTTCAGACGTCATATGTCGGTCAAGATCAAAGCTCGTACCTGCAAGTGCAGCTGCCCCTAATGGGTTTTCATTTAGGCGTTTTCGGCAATCAGCAAGCCGGTCTCGGTCACGGCTAAACATCTCATAGTAGGCCATTAGATGATGCCCAAGCGTGACTGGTTGTGCTGTTTGAAGGTGCGTGAAGCCGGGCATTACGCTCCCAGCGTATTTTTCCGCCTGGTCAACAAGTGCTATTAGTAAGTGAGAGTATGCAGAATCTAGCTGATCAATTGCGGACCGGCACCACAGCCTAAAGTCGGTAGCAACCTGGTCATTTCTGGAGCGCCCAGTATGGAGGCGAGCACCTGCATCCCCCGCAAGTTCGCGTAGCCTTGATTCCACATGCATATGGATATCTTCGAGCGCAGCATCATAGGTCATTTCGCCGGCTTCAATCTCGGCTTGCACCTGATCAAGGCCTTTGTGGATGGCTTCTTTGTCTTTATCTGAAATAATATTTTGAGCGGCAAGCATGGCTGAGTGTGCCTTAGAACCAGCAATATCTTCGCGGTACAAACGTTTATCAAAATCAATCGAAGCGTTGATTTCCTGCATAATCGCGGAGGGTCCAGCACCAAAGCGACCGCCCCACATGCTTTGCCCGTCACCTGCTGTGTGGTTTTGTTTGTTGGACTTATTTTGCGGCATCTCGGAATTTTGATCTGTCACTTACTTGCCTTTCGGTGCGACCTCACTATTTTGGTCACAGCTTATCACTTATTAGACTGGAGTTAGGGATGCCTAAAAAGGCTATTATTTTACCAGCAATTATTGTTCTGCTGTTGGGTGTCGCAGTTTATATGCAGTTTTTCGCTCCGGCAACGGTTGATACAGCGATAACGCCCTATTTGAAAGGCGAAATGGCCAAATTGTCCTTGCCTGAGGGTGAACAAAAACTATCCGATCACATTGTCATGCGAGAAGATGGTTCGCCCGTCGCCCTGCGAGAGCTTTCAGGTAAGGCGATGTTAATTAACCTGTGGGCCCCGTGGTGCGCCCCTTGCCGTGCTGAAATGAAAGAGCTTGCGCACCTGCAAAAGTTACTTGGCGATGATGACTTTGAAGTGGTTGCTATCAATGTAAACCGCGGGGGTATCGGCGAAGCGCGTGAAACTTTGAAAGAATGGGGTGTGGAGGGTCTTGGTCTTTATGCTGAGCCGACAATGAAGATTGCGATTGATCTGGCTGAGGGTCGTTTGCCAACGAGCTTGGTCGTGGACCGAAAAGGTACTGTACGCGCCTTATATTTAGGGCCACTTAAATGGGATGAGCCTGAATCTATTGCATTATTTACCGCCTTGAAAGAGGGTGACCTATAGTCTCTAGGTAGGTGTTGAATTAACCATAGAAACAATATCTGACACGAGTTTCTTACCCTGTGGGGTTTGACCCCTTAAGCCGTTTTTTAACATAAGTTGCATGGTATCGATGATAGATTTAATTGTGTAAGCGCTGATAGGACTGTTGGCGCCCACCTCGATTATTTTCCGGAGGTGAATAGCAGCTTCTGTAATGTGGGGCCAACCAAACGAGCCTGCTTGTCCCTGAATAGTATGGATCAGAATAATGGCGTCTTCATCATTTCCAGCTTCTAAATCGGCTCGTAGTTTATTGAGTTCATCAAGAAGGACAGTTACGTATCCCGAGCTGAGTTTTTTAACGGCAGCATCTGCTTTTGCAAGCATTTGCATTTGTTCAGGGCTGAGTTTCATATCAGACATCAATTTTTTCCTGAGAACGTAAAAAGTTTTCTACTTTAGTGGCGGCGGCCAAGTGGCTTATGCGGCGCTCCGGTTTGCCTTTCCATGGTAGGGTGCGGCACCGTCTGTCAGGCCCTTTATAGCGAGGGGCTGATATGAAGGGTCGAGGTTTTTCCATGGCTGCAATGATTTTATAAAAAATGCTCATTGGTGTGACAGGTTTGGCAAGTATTTCTGACACGCCTGCGTCCCTTGCTTCTACGATTGTTTTCATATCCGTATAGACAGTGCAAAGGATTAGCGGCATTTGAGCCCGGTCAGGATTACTGGACCATCTGACATGCTCGATAAATCTGGTGCCTTTATCCGGTTCCATCAAATAATCGACTATGGCGCAATCAACAGGATGGTCTTCAATTATATCAATGGCTTCTTGGTATGAAGCTGCTACATGAACTTGCTCAACACTGAAGGCCATCAAGATGACTTTGATCATATTTGCTATATGTTCATCGTCTTCGACGATCAGCACTTTTAAATATTTAAAATCAGTATTCATACTGGATTGCCATCGACTGCGTATTGATTAAACATCAAAGGTGGGGTGGCCATATATTGTACCATTAGTAACATTCATATTTCTATAATCCACACAGTATGGAGTAGCTGAAGTATTAAGGGAACTTCTTAAAATGGCCTTAACTTAGGAGGAAGTGGTCTGAGCAGTCAGTATTTAACCCCAGACCGCATTTCTCATATTTCTCTATGGTGTGAGGGGGTTAATATACTTTATGACGAGTGTTTCCTCAGCGCCTTTCTTTCGGGTGACAATGTACATATGGTCATACTGATGTTCGTGTAATTCGGGTAAGGTTTGCCCGCTAAGGACACCAGCCACTACTGGCGTTGTGTTGCTATGACCCACGACTAGAATATTTCCTTCTAACTCTTTCAAGGACGCAATGAAGGTCTCAAAGGCGCCTTGTCTCGGGTCATATAGAACTACCTCAAGGCCCGTTTGTGCAGCCACTGGGGCGGCGGTTGAACGGGTGCGTTTATAGTCGGTTGAATAAATTGCGTTTAATTTGACGCCCTTTAAAACTTTGGCGATTTTTTGAGCTCGGGCGACACCAGCTTCGGTAAGAGCCGGGTCATGGGTGCCATCACTTTGCTTTTCTGCATGGCGAACAAGATAGTAGGTCGTGTCAAACGCATGTACTGTAGGTGCAAGACATGAGACGCAAAATGTAATTAGAATAAAGAATGGTAGTTTCATCATTGTTCTCCCTGAAGGCACCAAGATACGCTGAGTTTTAAAAGAGGCAAGGCTGCTGACAGAAAATAGCAAGGTTGATGTGATAGGAAAGCCTGGTGATCACCAATCAGGAGAGTGTTATGACACAGGGCTTAGGGTATGAGTTTGCAAAATTTAGGCTAAAGGAAGGGATAAGCCAAGAGGTGCTGCTTGAGGCTTCATCTGCGATGGATGAGTATTTTTTTCCAACTCAAGATGGCTTTATTTCACACACGCTTATTGGCCTTGAGGGCAGTGAATATATGGATATGATTATTGCTACCACCAAGGAGAATGCCGAGAGAATTTGTGGTAACTGGTATGGTAATGGTTACTGCGAAGCTTTTTTGGCGGCAGTTGACACTGAATCAGTTTCTATTGGGTTTGGCATATCTCTCACCAATATGAAGCAGGCGGCTTAGGGGAAGACAGTGACGATTACGCGCATAAATAATTTTCAAGCCAAGGTTGGTAACGGGGATGAACTGTTTGAGAGTTTGAAAGCTCTACAGCCTATGATAGCTGCCTTTGAAGGGTGCCTGGCCTGCAGTGTTGTGCGAGAAGAGGGTGACGAAAATCATATTGTCATTATAGAGATGTGGGAAACAGTTGAGGCACATAAAGCTGCGTTATCAACTGTACCACCAGAAACATTTGCACCGGTCATGGCATTGGTAGCTGAGCCGCCAAGTGGTGTCTATTATAGTGACTAGATTTTAAGTCGATATTACGTGTTTCATGTGCTTACATTAAGTTGCATAAAAACATAAGAAACCTTCGGACGTTTGCTGACTTTTTATGAAAACACTACCACTGTATGGTGATGGCGAAGACAAACTATGTCAGGATCAAAGAGTGAAAAAAGTTCGTTGGGGTGTAGTAAGTACGGCGCGTATTGCAATAAAATCTGTTATTCCTGCGATGCAGGCAGGAACATATTCCGAGGTTGTAGCAATAGCGTCTCGTAGCATTGAGGCAGCACGCCGTGTGGCGGATCAATTCTCAATACCGGATGCTTATGGATCTTATGCAGGGTTATTGGCAGCTGATGATATCGATGCTGTCTACATTCCGCTCCCTAATCATATGCATGTACCAGTGGCCATCGATGCGCTTAAGGCAGGAAAGCATGTTTTGGTTGAAAAGCCACTGGGGCTTAGTGCGGCTGAGGGTCAGAAGCTTGAGGATGTAGCCGCACAGTATCCTCACCTGAAGGTGATGGAAGCGTTCATGTATCGCCATCATGCGCAGTGGCAGGAAACTGTGCGCTTGGTGCAAGCGGGCGCGATTGGCAAGCTACGTACCGTTCAGTCTTTTTTTTCTTACACTAACTTGGATCCAAACAATGTGCGTAATACTGCCGAGTATGGCGGCGGTGGCTTGATGGATATCGGTTGTTATTCTGTCTCGCTCTCGCGGTTGCTGTTTGGCGCTGAGCCAAAGCGTGTATTTGGTCTGATGGAAAATGATCCTAGCTTTGGTGTGGATTGCCTCACTTCCGGTATTTTGGATTTTGGCTCTGGTACATCTACGTTTACCTGCTCTACACAGATTGCACCTTTCCAGCGGGTTCATATTTTTGGGGAGACAGGCCACATTGAAATCAAAGTGCCGTTTAACCCACCAGAAGGCCAAAGTTGTGAAATTATTGTAAGCAATGAGACAGGAGAACGCGTTGTAAAAGTGGCCGGTGACAATCAATACACTGTGCAGGGAGACCTTATGTCGATGGCCATTCTTGAGGACAGTGATGTGCCAACGCCCCTTGCTGATGGCATAGGGAATATGCAAGTACTGGAGGCCATAGTCCGCAGTAGTAAAACGAGCGGTTGGGAAGTGTTAGTCTAAAAGTGGTGCCGCCAGTTTTCGACTGGCGGCTTGTTCATGCTTTAGGTTATGTTGCGAGACGTATCGAACATCTTTGATAAACCAGCTATCGCTTTTGGGTCCGCTTTTGCGACAGAGCCGCTATCGAAGGGTGGTTGTGGGTCGTATTCAGTCGCGAGCTGGACCGTTTTCGCAACGTCAACACCTTGTACTTTTGAGATTATATAAAGTGCCATATCAATCCCAGCTGAAACGCCAGCAGCGGTAATGATTTTTCCTTCTTCCACCCATCGCTCTGCTTTGTAGGTAGCCCCATATTCTGGCAGCCATTTTTCTGCGGCCCAGTGTGTTGTAGCACTTAATCCATCCAGAATTCCTGCTTTGGCAAGTAACATGGCACCTGTGCATACCGATGTCGTGAACCGTGTCGTTTCGTGGATTTTGCGTACCCAGTTTATGACAGGAGCATCATCACGCACGGCAAACTCCCCGCCGCCGCCAGGTATTAGCAACATATCACAAGCTTCAATTTCTGCGAGTGCATGCGTTGCCTGTATGGATAAAACGCCAGAATCAGCTGTTACGAGGCCTTTTTCTTTGGCCGCAAAGGTAACCTTGTTGCCGGGAACATGGGCCAGCATTTCGTATGGGCCAATAGCATCCAAAGCAGTGAAGTTTGGATATAGCAATATGACGATATTCATGGAGGTCTCCTGTCGTGTCTCTATTGTTGTTTTATGAAAGGTTGAATGACACTCGATAATGATTGGGATGGATGCCAAATTTGCGTTCGAAGGCACGGGTCAGATGCTCGGTTGATGAAAAACCTGATGCCACAGCCGCTTCTTGTAAGCTTATCGCCCGATCTTCTTCGAGGAGAAGACGCGCGTTTTCTAGTCGGGCATGCTCGACAAATTTGGCAGGTGTTTCGCCAATACTAGTGGTGAAATGGCGGGTAAAGCTACGTGCACTCATCCCAATATTGTCCGCGAGCTTATCCACGGACAGAGGGTCAGATAAGTGCGTGAGAATCCAGTGCACGAGCGCATCCATTTTGGTGCCCTTGCTGCTAAGTTGGGCTTTTAGTGGGCCGCTGAATTGTTGTTGATTGCCAGAGCGTTTCACGTGGACAACAAGGTGGCGGGCAACTTCTAGTGCTGCTTTTCGGCCCATATCGGCCTCAATAACTGCAAGTGCCATGTCGATGCCCGAGGTTACGCCTGCTGATGTAGTGATTTTGCCGTCACTGATATAAAGAGACGCTGCGTCAAACGTGACGCGTGGGTATTTCTGTTGGAGGGCTTTACATACAAACCAGTGGGAGCACGCTTTTTTGCCGTCTAGGATACCGGCTTCTGCAAGCAGGGCTGCCCCTGAGCAAACTGATAGGGTGCGTTTGTTATGTTTGTGAGTGGTTTGCACCCACTTGATCAATTGATCGTTTCCTAGGGTTTTGTATATACCGTCACCGCCAGGAACCAGTAGCACATCATAATCTTTAGGGTTGGTTTCCGATATGAGTGCATCTGCAGTTATTTTGATGCCCGATTTTGTTTTGATGACAGAGTTGTCGACACCAATGAAGTGGCACCGATAATATTGATAGTCAGAGGGTAATTTATTTACTGTACGCCAGTATTGATTTGCTCCGCTAAAGGCGTCTGTTGGCCCTGCAATATCAAGTGGTAGGGCGTAGTCATAAAGAATGACGGCAATAGTTTGCTGGCTCTGATAGCTTTCCATGTGTGCGCCTTATCTTTCCAAGTGATGGAATACATTAGCGCACACAGGAGATGTCTTAAAGGTCACTATTTCGCAAAAAATGCCAAAACCTACTTTTTGACCCTAACCAAGGCGGGTAATGTTGATATCTAATTGGTCAACATCGACGATTTCTGTTTCTTTCTGTGCATCTGTAAACCATGCCTTAACACTTGGCTGATTTCTGACACTCTCGATATACTGGGCTGCTGTTTCGTTTACTTTAATACCGTATGTAGCAAGCCGTGTGGTTACAGGGGCAAACATCATGTCTGCGGCAGAAAATTCGCCAAAAAGATAGTCGCCGCCAGCACCATAGTTTCTGCGGCATTCAGTCCAAAGAGCCTCGACACGGCTGATATCTTTTTGAAGCGCATCACTCAAAGCTAAGTCTTGCCACTGGCCTTGCAAATTCATGGGCATATGGCTGCGAATTTCAGTGAAGCCGCTATGCATTTCGTTAAAAATGCTACGAGCGTGCGCGTAAGCAGCTTTGTCTTCAGGCCACCAAAATTTCTCTGGGGCAAGCTTCGCACAGTAATCAATGATTGCAGCCGAATCCCACACAGCTATCTCGCCGTCTAGTAACGTTGGTACACGTTTGGCGGGACTATATTTGACAATTTCTTCATAAAATCTGGGAGTATCAAGCTGCAATAGTATTTCTTTGTAGGGTAAGCCTGTGTGCTCGGCAGCGAGCCAACCACGCAAGGACCAGCTGGAATAGCGTTTGTTACCAATAATAATTTTAAGTTCTGACATGGCGGTTCCTCACTGTTGGAGATGGCACAACAATTTTCATCACCATAAACCAAGAGCAAGGCCTTCGGAAACAAGGCTTTCTTAGTGATGTGGTAAATTCCCTTATTATTTTATTGCTATTAAGAATTATTATTAGTTAAAGTGCTATGAATGATATTTAGATGGGAATTTGGGATGACATGTAGATGTAAACAACACACAAAGGCACGATCAATGTTTGGAAAAACTGCCCGTGTCGCAGTGATTGGACCAGAGGGCCCCTGCGTTGAACGTGTTATGGAAGGGGCGCTCAATGCGGCTGAGCGTTTTGAGGCCGCAGTCACACGAGAAAATGAGATGAGTGAGCTGTCCAATCTTTGCTCTGTAGGTGCCGGGCATTATGTGGAGGTGTCGGAATGGTTATGGCACCTTCTACAACTAGCTAATGATATTGCGTATCGCACGGATGGCTTGTTTGATGTTGTTGCTGCTGGTACGGACGGCGTGGCCACTTGGACTGATATTGATCTATCCAGTAAAGGTATGGTGCGACTGCGTCGGCCTTTGTTTTTATCGTTTGGGGGGTTGGCGAAGGGCTTTGCCGTTGACCTTGCTGTAAAAGCCTTGAAGGAAACGGGGGTACAGGCCGGATTAGTAGACATTGGCGGCTGCATCAGGGCTTTTGGGCTAAGGGAATGGCGCGTTGACTTTGCTCCTTCTGCCATCAGTACGAGCGGAGGTGAGCCTGTAGCAGTTCCGATACCCTTGAGAGATGATGCGATGGCTGGCTGTGGGAGTTATTTTGGTGCGACACGTCTGATGAACTTTCAGCAAGGTGTAACTATGTCCTCTCAAGAATGGGGAGACATGAATGTGCTCGTGCGTGCACAATCTTGCGCAGTTGCAGACGCTCTTAGCAAGGTTGCTGCCATAAACCCATGTGACAGTCAGAAAATGCTGAGGCAGTTTGGGGCGAAGGCTACTGTTTTAACGCAACTTGGCACCGAAAGCCTCAAGTATGTATCGTAAAGGCCCCGCCTTGTTAGGCGGAGCCAAAACCTCTATTCCTTCGATATAATCTCTAAGGCCACGTTAAGTGCATCCTTGGCTGG
>CAXBKT010000120.1:0-11797 GCA_963976155.1 uncultured Kordiimonadaceae bacterium
CTGTTCGGTTAACTGTGTAAATGCCTGCGGAGTCTGCTCAAGCTGTTCCTGCTGATCATTTCGTTCAGCAGCCTCTTGAGCCATTCGTTCGATTTCTTCGTCGCCTAAATCAGGCTCCGCCTCATCACCGCCGGTCAAACTCATGACACCAAGAATAACTAAAATTGCTACAACAGCGCCACCGACAACAAGTACCAGCTTTTTGCCACTCAGTTTCTTCTTCTCAAGCCCCTCAACGAGTTCAGCCTCACCAAGAGTATCTGCTATACCGTCATCTTTATCAGCCATCAAAAGCGCCATTCATTTAATAGTTCACCACTGCCATGCCAAATTTAGGCCAACTTATTAGGTCGCCTAAAAGCATAACTTACACTGCAGAGACTCTACCTATAAAGGCTAATGGTTAACAAGCCTAAGCTCAGTAAATTCTTGTTTACCTACAATTCCCTGCAGGTTTCGCCACCTACCGGCAAAATATTGGCGGCAAATATTGCCAAACGCAAGCACATTCTCATTCATATAACCCACAACTCATTGAAAATACTAATTTTTACTACTTGGCACACTTCCTGCGATACCAATGCAAACAAATCTGTGAAAAGCAGAAAACTGCGAATGCAGGAGAAGGTAAGATGGATACAGCACTTTATGTCGGATTGGCTCATAAAGCAGCGCTCAAAAGGCGAATGGATGTAGTGGCACATAATATTGCCAATATTTCCACTACCGCATTCAACAAAGAACGCGTCGTGTTTCGACAGCTCTTAATGGATGCACCGGGTGCATCAGCTACAACAGGCGGTAAAATTGCCTATGTACAGGACCATGGTGTTGTAAGAAACCTAAACCCCGGTACGCTTATACCCTCTTCAAATCCGCTTGATATTTTCATCCATGGCCGCGGCTATTTGAATGTACAAGGAAGCGACGGCGACACGCTCTATACACGTAACGGTCGCATGACCCTCGATTCTGAGCGTAACCTTACACTTCTCTCTGGTGAGAAAGTGCTTGATGAAAACGGTCAACCTATCCAATTCGATGAAGATGATATCGACATAAACATCTCAAAAGATGGCAGTGTTTCTACCAATAATGGCGAACGTGGCAAAATCGGCCTATCACAGTTTCAAAATGAGCAGGGCATGAAGCGCCGAGGTTCATCTCTATATGAAACCAATCAAGAGCCCCTGCCCGCTGAAAATGTAACCGATCTAACAGTTCGCTCTAAGGCATTTGAAAGCTCAAACGTTAATCCGATCGAATCTATGGTCGAGATGATTGACGTAATGAGAGCCTATGAACGTGCAAACAAAAGCGGTTCCAGCATTGAAGATTTACGCAAAGACTCCCTCAAGCGATTATCAAAAATCCGCTAACAGCGGCTAGTAATCGACTTCAATGAGGAAAGGATAAGAAAATGAAAGCCCTTAGTACAGCAGCCACCGGCATGTTAGCACAACAGCTTAATATCGATGTGCTCTCAAACAATATTGCCAACATGAACACCACTGGCTTTAAGCGTTCCAGAGCTGAATTTCAGGATCTGCTTTACCAGAATATCGAACGTGTTGGCGCAAACTCCTCTGATGCAGGTACAGTCACACCAAGCGGCATTCAAGTAGGTGCTGGAGTTCGTACTGCTGGTGTGTACCGGATATCAGACCAAGGCGCGATGCAAAACACCGGTAACCAATATGATATTGCCATTAACGGTAAAGGTTTTTTCCGCATTCAACTACCTGATGGCCAAGATGCATACACCCGTGCAGGTTCCTTCCAAGTTGACCAAAACGGACAGCTGGTGACACCGGAGGGCTACCCAGTGCAGCCAGCGGTAAATATTCCAGCAGGAACCATTGATATTACCATCAATGAACAAGGCCAAATTAATGCAAAACTTGACGGCCAACCTGCTCCGCAGAATGTCGGGCAATTTGATATTGCCATTTTTGCCAATGAAGGCGGCCTAGAAGCAATTGGTGGAAACCTTTACTTAGAATCGCAAGCGTCCGGTGCAGCGAACCTTAGCACGCCAGGCCAAGACGGTTTCGGCACAGTATTCCAAGGTTTCCTAGAGAATTCGAATGTGAACGCTGTTGGTGAAATCACTGCGATGATCTCTGCCCAACGCGCATACGATCTGAATTCAAAAGTAATTCAGACTGCCGATGAGATGCTCCAGTCAGCTAATCAACTTCGTTAATAGGGGTCCATAATGGTACCGGGTAACAAAAACAGTTCATTCTCTAGCAACATAGCGCTTACCATTTGCGCCCTCTTTTGGGCAGCAACAGGCAGCCAAGCCGCAGAATTGCAAGAGAATGTATCTGTTGAAGCATCTGTTGTGAAGTTAAGTGACATCTTCACAGATGCAGGCGAAGCAGGCGATACAACGATCATGCCGGCGCCAGCCCCCGGAAAACGTAAGCAGATTACAAGTTATGAACTAAACCAGATCGCCGAGAAATTCGATCTGGAATGGGAACGTCCCGGTTATTTGAAGCGTATTTACGTGCACCGTGAAGGCACACACATTTCTGCACCCGAACTCGCCCCCGCAATACTCGACAAGGTGCGCGCCTTAGGTCTGGAATCCGACCTGAACATCAATATCTACGGCCTAAACAAAGGGTTTTACTTACCCCTAGGTTACGGCTTGGAAAGTGTAGAGTTTGAAACCTTCAACCTAACAGCACGCCAAGACCGCTTTACCGGGACCCTGAAAGTCCCAATGAACGAGCATGAGACCCAGAACATACGTATTTCGGGCACACTGCAAGAAGTCCGCCTCGTACCGGTCTTAAGCAGATTGATAACTCCGGGCGAAATTATTGAAAAAGCAGATATTACATGGAAAAAGCATCCGGCAAACCGGATCAATCTCCATGCAATTATTGATGCTAATCAACTTGTTGGCCAAACAGTTAGACGTGCCTTAATGGCTGGAAAATTGCTCAATAAAAATGATGTGGCAATGCCTGTCATGGTTGAAAAAGGCGAACACGTAAGCATTACCCTGCAGTCAGGCCTGATGAAACTGACGATGAAAGGCCGCGCCCTTGACGATGGCGGCAAAGGTGATGTGATCAGGGTAATGAACACGAAAAGCAACCGCAGCCTCGAAGCGCGGATCATAAGCCCAGGAAAGGTCATCGTAGACCCTCGGGCAACAATAACTGTAGCTAGTCGGTAAAGGAGACTTGAGATGACAATGAATTTTGCGAAAAAAGCGGGTCTCTGCTTACTTATAGCTTCCCTCACTGCTTGCGGTGCTGCAGAGCGAATTGGGGACATTGGTAAAGCCCCAGACATGACACCAATCAAAGATATTAAGGCCCCTCCGGCACAGCGCTCCATTAGCCTACCCATGCCAGAAAATCGCCCAGCTAGTTATCAAGCAAACTCGTTGTGGCGCACCGGTGCCCGAGCCTTTTTCAAGGACCAACGGGCTGGTAAAATTGGCGATATTCTCACAGTGAACATTGCGATTTCTGATAGTGCAAAAATTGGCAATACAACAAGCCGCGCTCGCACGACCGCCGAAGACGCGGGCCTTTCAAATCTTCTAGGCTTTGAACAAAAACTACAAAGTTTTCTACATGGTGGAGCACCCACAGACGGCTCTGCTGATACGCGTCCTTCGGTGACGCCTGGGTCTTTGATCAATGCAGATTCGACAACTTCCTACAATGGGACAGGTGCCGTTGACCGCAGCGAAGCCATCAATATGACAGTTGCCGCCATCGTCACCGATGTTCTGCCAAATGGTAACCTTGTTATCCAGGCGCGTCAGGAAGTACGTGTAAATTTTGAAAAACGCGAAATGCTTCTAGCAGGCATCATTCGCCCTGAAGATATCTCATCCTCAAATGAGATTGCTCATACCCAGATTGCCGAAGCCCGCATTTCTTATGGCGGCAAAGGCCAAATTACAGATGTCCAACAGCCACGTTATGGGACCCAACTGTATGACATCATTTTCCCATTTTAACCAAGAAGGAGACGTTTAACGAGGACTAGAACTTACTTACCGAAATAAAAGCCAACTTTAATTCTGCGCCCATTGTGCGCGCAGTGGCCGGGAGCAACACGCTACCGGCCTCTTTTTTTTGCCAAATTATATTTGCAGTTTCCAATTCAAACAAAGCGAACTCTTCGCATCAAAACCAGTAATCACCGGAAATACAGCCACAAAAAAGGGAGCCAAAGCTCCCCAATATTTCACAACCGATCTTAACGACTATTCGTCGCGGTGGACTTTCTCGGCGCGCTCATGTGCTTCCTGAGCCTCAATGGTCATAGTTGCGATTGGTCTCGCATCTAAACGGCGGAGGCTAATAGGTTCACCTGTAACGTCACAGTAACCATATTCGCCTTCTTCAATGCGCCGCAATGCGGAATCAATCTTCGATACAAGCTTACGCTGACGATCTCGTGTCCGCAATTCCACAGACCAATCCGTTTCAGAAGATGCCCGATCAGCAATATCGGGCTCTCGCAAATTATCTTGCTGAAGATTTTGGAGAGTTTCAGCAGACTCACGAAGAAGTTCTTCACGCCATGCGACAAGCTTTTGGCGAAAATATTCAACATGCATCTCGTTCATGAATTCTTCATCAGGCGATGGAACATAGCCTTCAGGAAGCTTTATAGCTGTCGTAGTTTCAGTCATCACCACTCCCAAACAAATAGACAAACAAGCCTTCCCCTTGAAACAATCCCCTAAAAGGCTCGGGCGTTATATAGAGATTTCAAGGCCTACAGACAAGCCGTAATAGACAATTAATGTTGGTGAAAAAAAGCAGGTAGACAGCTAAAGGCGTAACTTATTGAAATTAAACGCCTAGTTTAGCAAGCTCCACTTCGGCGCGCAGCTCAATTTCCAATAAAACTTCATTAAGATGAGGATCATCAGTCTTATTTTGCTGATTCCGCGCCAAATGCGCAAGATTTCTCAAGTTCGGAACGGGAATCGCCCCCAACAAAATACCTTTTCGAATATCTTCAAGAAGCTCCAGCATTTCTTCTGCGCGGGCCCGCCCCTTTGAGCGGCCATCTGTACTATCAGGGACCTCCTGCAACGAAAGCAATGAGTCCATTGAAGCAATAGGGCCTGACCCACTTACGCCGTGCGTAGGCGATGACGTAGCAGTATCAGCAACCTGACTACTAAACTGTGTGCCGCCAGCCCCTTTTTTAGGCGCAGCCTTCTTGATTGTCTTCGACTGAATTTGGCCAGGACCTGTGATCTTCATACTATAAACTTATTCCTAAGCAGTGATGAGGGCAAGTATTGCTAACGATACTCGGCAACAAATTCCAACTAATCATTCAGAAAAATTATAATCGCCTTATTTTCAATAACTTACCGCATTAAAACTATTGGCACAATTCTAGCATAATACGATGGGAATAGTAAATATGGCTCAATAAGCCACTCCGAGTAACGGATATAGATTATGCTGAACACCTTTCGATTCCTTAGTTTGATAGCAAGTATGTTTGCTTTGGTAATTTTTGCCGTGCCACAAGCTTCTGCAACGACATCCCGAATAAAAGATATCGTTTCCATCGAAGGCGTTCGTGAAAACCAACTTCTCGGATACGGACTGGTTGTTGGCCTAAACGGCACAGGTGACACACTAAGGAATGCGCCTTACACAGAGCAAAGCTTAACGGCAATGTTAGAACGCCTTGGCATCAATGCAAAGGGCACGACCATGCGGCCAGAAAATGTCGCGGCAGTAATGGTTACAGCTAATTTACCCGCTTTCTCACGTCAAGGAACCCGTATTGATGTTTCAGTAAGCTCTATGGGGGATGCTGAAGACCTTAAAGGCGGCACTTTACTTGCCACCCCAATGTTGGGTGCTGACGGTGAAGTGTATGTTGTAGCACAAGGCGCTGTGGCAACTGCAGGTTTTGCCGCATCCGGAGAGTCTGGTTCAGTAACGCAAGGCGTTCCAACCGCTGGACGGATTGCTAACGGTGGTATCGTTGAGCGTGAGATAACTTTTGAATTGCGTGACATGGGTTCTCTTAAGTTATCACTACATAACCCTGATTTAACAACTGCCCGGCGCATTGCAGGTGCTATTAACACGCACCTTAAAGACGCTATTGCTCGCCCCCTTGATCCATCTACCATCCTACTAGCACGGCCAATTGGCTATAACCTTTCAATGGTCGACCTATTAACTGATATCGAGCAGCTAACCGTACAGCCCGAAACCAAAGCACGCGTTATCATAGACGAGCGCACTGGCATTATTGTAATGGGCGATGATGTACGAATCAATTCTGTGGCAATTGCTCAGGGCAACCTAGTAATCTCAGTCTCAGAGACCCCTCAGGTCTCGCAACCTGGTGCTTTCGCTCAGGGCGGTCAAACCGAAGTTGTGCAGCGCTCAAATATTGATGTTGAAGAATCTGGCACAGATCGCATCGCGATACTACCGCCAACCGTAACCCTTAAAGCTCTAGTTGATGGACTAAATGCTCTCGAGATCAGTCCGCGCGATATGATTGCCATTTTACAGGCATTAAAAGCCGCTGGAGCGATGCAAGCTGAATTGCAGGTGATGTAACGATGCAAACTCAAGTCATAAATACAGCCCAAGCTCAAATCTTCGAAGCTCAGGCCCAAGCCTCTAAAAGTGGTATCCACACTGCAAAAACAGCAAGCGGTGACAACAATGCCATGCGTCAAGCTGCTGAGGACTTTGAAGCGGTTTTCCTAACACAAATGATCAAACCAATGTTTGATACTCTACCCACAGATGGCATGTTTGGTGGGGGCCAAGCTGAGAATATCTACAGAGGCCTGATGGTCGAAGAATTTGGTAAATCGTTAGCAAAAAACGGCGGTATCGGCATTGCTGACAGCGTTTACCGCGAATTATTGAAGTTACAGGAGCAATAAGATGCCTCTGGATTCTGTACCAATGATTGCCAAAACCGAGCAGGCTTCTCCTATACTCACAGGTCCAAGCGCAAAACTCGCCCAGTTAACTATTGAACTCTGCGAGTTGATACAACGCGAAACAAAACTTTTGAAAGACCGACTTCCTCGCGAAGCGCAGCGCCTACATGGTACAAAAAACCGCCTCATGGCAGAGTACCGAGAAACTATGAACCATCTGCAGGTAAACGAAAAACTACTGGGCCCCAAGAACTCACCAATTCGCAAATATATAAGAGAACTAACCGACACTTTACGAGAAGCAATTCGTGACCATGCCCGGATCATTCTACGGCTTAAATCTGTCGCAGAAGGTATTGTGAAAAGCATTGGTGAGGAAGTAATTAAAAACAACCGCCCTGTGCTATCATACGGCCAGAATGCCGCCTTCCGCCAACCCGCCTCAGCGCGTCCAACCTCTTTGCAGCTTAATCAAGTAATCTAATCATGGTTACGCCGCCGGCACTCCGCGCGGCAACCGCGGCATTACTTCAATTACAAACAAATAAAAATGGTCATCTTACCCCCCAATTAGGGAAGGCTTCTTTTTCAACCGAGCTAGCAAAACAACTCGGGCAACAAACCGTCCATGCCCAAAACCACACCTTAATAAATAGTTTAGGCCGCCCGATTGCATTCATCCCGCTAGCCGCCGAAGCCGGAATATCAGCACCCGCAACTTCCTCAACTCAAAGAAGAGCTAAGAAAGCGAAAAGCGCCAAAGCTTCCGCATCTTACAACTCCGCATCTCTCCCTTTCCCTAAATAGTATTTTCAACCTCTTCGTTCCAAGATCTAAGTCGACTTCAAATAACTCGGCATAAGTTGCTCTTTAGGAAAAAATGTACCCAATACCGCCCTCAAAAAACAGCGCCTCCTTTTAGTGGGAAAACAAAAAGTTAAAATTTATTTATATAAAACAAAGTCTTATACAAAATAAAAAATGGCACGTACTTTGCTTAATAGAAGGAAAGGCACAAACAAGCCTAGTGGAAACGTCATAAGAAGGAGAGGTTAAATGACCTTCTCAATTAATGTAAATGCCAGCGCGCTGAATGCCCTGCGTAATTTAAATGCCACAGGAAAAGACCTGGAAGGCACCCAAACCAGAATCAATACCGGGCTTAAAATCTCGTCTGCAAAAGACAACGCCGCCGTATTCTCAATCGCGCAAAAGTTGAGAGGTGACCTTAGAGGTCTTAATGCTGTATCGCAATCTCTTGACCGCGGCATATCAACGGTAGATGTGGCACTAGCTGCAGCGACAGCAATCTCTGACCTTCTCCTAGAGATGAAAGAGAAAGCGGTTGCGGCTGCAGACTTAGGCCTAGATACAACAAGCCGAACAGCACTTTCTCAAGACTTTGCCGCTCTGCGTGATCAAATCACATCCATTGTGAATAATGCAGAGTTCAACGGTACCAACTTAATTGATGCTGACACTGACAAGATTGTCGCGATTACAAATGCAGACGCAACGCAGACACTTTCAGTTAGCCACCAAACACTAACGCTTGGTAGCAGCAATATTCCAATCACAGCAACACAACTTATCTCGACGCAAACTAGTGCCTCGGCTGCAGTGACGGATATTGCGAATTCAATCAATAATTTGAATTCGGTTCTAACCAAACTGGGTGCAGGCTCTACCTCTCTTGAGCAAAGCAGAAACTTCTCTGGCAAACTAGCGGATGTTATTGAAGTCGGCATTGGTAACCTTGTAGATGCTGACATGGCCAAAGAAAGCGCGAACTTACAGGCCTTACAGGTTAAGCAGCAACTCGGCATTCAAGCTCTATCGATCGCCAACCAGTCACCACAATCAATTCTATCCCTATTCCAAGGGTAATAATCGTGGATGGCCATCTGGCCGTCTAAACGACCATGACGTTTCCTCAAAACTCCGCATTCCAAACTGGATGCGGAGTTTTTTTATCTATAGTTCGAGACAAAATGGTTTATTGGCTGTCAATAATTTCTTGAATAGCATCAAAGACACGGTTTGGATCGTTGTCGCTCATAGCAGGGAAAAGAGGTAAGCTCAATGTTTGCTCATAGTAGGCATCAGCGCCAGGCAAATCTTGCAGCCCGTATTTAGCAACATAGTAAGGTTGCCTATGGACAGGAATATAATGCACTTGCGTTCCAATACCACGCGCCATTAATTCCCGCATAAAAGCCGCCCGCTCAATGCCTAGTGCCTTAAAATTAACCTTCACAGCATACAAATGCCATGCGGAAGAACTATCTGCCATGCGCATATTTGGTACAATTAGATTGCTCATACCAGCAAACAGTCGATCATAAATCTCTACCAGTTCACGACGGCGCTTCATAAAAACAGGTAATTTTTTGAGTTGGCTCAGCGCCAATGCACACTGGAAGTCTGTAGCCCGGTAATTATATGCAAGTTCATGCATCTCGTAATACCAGGGATTAGGGTCTCCATTTTGGTCGAATGCCTGAGTAGGAATAGAAAACTGCTCAGGCTGCTTACGCATATCATGACTACGTAATAAACGCATACGCTCAGCTTGCTCTCTGGAGTTGGTTGTAACAACACCACCCTCACCCATCGCAATTGATTTAACTGGGTGCAACGAATAGCATGCCAGTTCCTCGAAACGTCCATCCCCAGGACGCCCGCCACTCTTATATTCTGCGCCAAGCGCATGACAACAATCCGAAATTATCGTTATATTTTTAGAATCTGCATATGGCTTAATTTTTTGCATGTCACAGGTCTGACCGGTGAGATGAACTGGTAAAACAGCCGTAACCGGGCCAACCGCCCTCTTCAAGGCCTCATCCAGTGTCTCCACCGTCAAAAGGCCAGTATCTGGGCATACATCTGCAAACTGAACATTTCCGCCAGCCATAATCACGGCGTTAGCAGTCGAGAGGAAGGTAACAGTTGGAACAATAGCTGTATCGCCCGACTTAAAACCTGAAGCTAGCAAAGCAAGGTGCAGCGCTGTTGTACCATTTGATACTACAACAGCGTGTCCTGCGCCTATTTCTTCCGCAAACGCCTGCTCAAACTCATCAATTTTCGGCCCACAAGTCAGTGCCCCGTTCTTTAAAACATCGACAACAGCGGCAATATCATCATCATCTACGCTATGCTGACCATAGGGTAAAAAACTATTTGTCATTTGAAGAACCTAATCATCAGCAGTTGGAATACCTTCCAAAATCTGCTTCAGCTCAGCCACACCGAGCCATTCCGTATTATTGTCACTTGAATACTCGAAGCCCTCTTCCATAACCGGATGACCGTCTTCCATATGGGCATCCCGATCCCAAAAATTCCATTCAGGTTCAATTATGTATCTATCGCCATAATCAACAGTGTTACGAGCGTTATGCTCGGTAATCATGATTTCATGGAGTTTTTCACCGGGCCTAATTCCAACATGCTTCATTGGCATACCAGGAGCTAGAGCTTCAACAAGATCAGTGATCCGCATGGAAGGAATTTTGGGAACAAATATTTCACCACCGCGCATTAACGACATACATGACATAGTAAAATCAACCGCTTGATCAAGTGTCACCCAAAAGCGCGTCATACGTTCATCGGTTATAGGTAATTCTGTTGCACCTTCTTTAATCAAACCCCGGAAAAATGGAATAATACTGCCACGAGACCCAAGTACGTTACCGTACCTGACCACTGAAAAGCGTGTCCCTGTTCCCGAAGCAAGAGAGTTTGCCGCCACAAATATCTTATCGGAAGCAAGCTTACTTGCCCCATACAAATTAATCGGGTTCACAGCCTTATCTGTAGAAAGGGCAACTACTTGTTTTACTCCGGCCTGAATAGAAGCCTGAACTACATTTTCAGCACCTATAACATTTGTCCGAATACACTCAAACGGGTTATATTCTGCAAGAGGAACCTGCTTTTGAGCAGCTGCATGCACAACAATATCCACACCACGTAACGCCATAATAAGGCGGTCACGGTCTCTAATATCCCCAATAAAAAACCGAACTTTGGCACGATCTTCCTCTGACAAAGAGTTTTGAAGTTGAAAGTGATTGAATTCACCACGCGCAAAAACAATGACCCGCCTGGGTTCATGCTCTTTCAACATCTTTTTCAAAAATGCTGTTCCGAAAGACCCGGTGCCACCGGTTATCAAAACCGATTTACCTTTTAGGTCTGCTTTAGAACCACCAAAGCTTGTCAGCACCATCAAAGACCTCCTGAAATTAGCTTCATTTGCTCCAACCTACCACCGTGCTATCGTCTATGAAAGAAATTCTTTCAACGTAACTACTTAGCAGTGCTCACCTATTTCAATTGAGTATCGCATTATAGGCTCCAAAACATTGCTGCTTAATACCGACAGATTGCTATGGAGTGTCTCATCAACCTCACAGAGAGACAAAGAAGCTCTGACAAAAAAACTATCATCAACGGCTTTGCTCGTTATAAGACCAACACCCGCAGCATCCTCTCGCTTCATTGATAGACGAACGAACTTTTCATCATCCCCCAACTCTAATATACCAGAAGTCATCCCTAAACCTGTTGTCGCGGATACGAGCCGCGAGACTGATGCACCATGATCGCAGTCTACAAGACCTTCAGCACTCCAGAGCATATGACGCTCAGCAACATCTCCACCGTTATGAGCAGCATAATAGAGGCTTCTGCGGTCGAAGGCTCTCGGATTAAGAGTAACATGGCCCATTCGAAAACTGCCATCACGCGGCCAAGAAACATCACCGTGGTAAATTACCTCTATCCGCTGTTCAAACGGGTAACAAACAATATGTTTTGTCAATCCACCCCAAGGCGTTTCAATATCACAGCAAACCACCA
>CAXBKT010000121.1:0-11765 GCA_963976155.1 uncultured Kordiimonadaceae bacterium
GCCATCCCCCTCGTGAGGCTTGCCAAGCAGACCAAGCAAATGCTTATAGTCTGCTGACACCCCTGTAAGGACAGCCGCGCCGGCTTCCTCTATTTTAGAGGCAAAACGCCTGATGAGTACCGCGCCGGTGGTATCAAGACCGGTAATTCCGGTACAATCAAGCACCGCACCTTTGCCTACAACACCAATTGTAGCAGTAATATCTTCGTCGATACGTTGTGCGTTATCGATAGTCCAATACCCCAGAAAACGCACCAATGCACTAGGCGAACCTTCCTCCACACAAACGAAATCGCTGTGATGAACTATTTCTCCCATATTGTGACGGACCCTTGAATTGACTAACGACAAGAATTACATGGCAGGCTCAGTCTTCCTGCCGAGGCGATATTAGTTTATAGATACCCTTGCTGAGATTGCCCTGAAACTCAAGTCAATTAACAAGCTAACAAGCATTATAAGCCTATGATACAGGATAGAAATAATCCGCTGCACGCCTTTGCCAACTGGGTTGTAAAAACACCCGGTGAATGGTCTAATATTGCGCTAACCCGCGCCCATGATGCCATCATAGATACCGTCGCCTGCATGATACCCGGTGCAAAAGAAAGCGTTACACAGAAGGTTTATTCGCTAGCCGAAAAATGGGGCACAGGCTCGTGTAACGCCGTCGGGTTCAAAAACGGCCTTTCAGCGCCAATGGCCGCGCTTGTGAATGGCACAGCCGCACATGCACTCGATTTTGATGATAACTTTGACCCTGCAAAAGCGCATGCCTCTGCTGTATTGGTCCCTACTCTACTCGCCACCGCGGACGAGTATGATGCAAGGGGCACTGACATACTTGATGCCTATATTGTCGGCTTGCAAATTATTGGGCTCGTTGGCCAAGGGGTAAACCCCTACCACCGAAACAGGGGCTGGCATGCCACAGCAACTGTTGGTGCAGTAGGGAGCGCTGCCGGCTGCGCGCGCCTAATGAAACTAGACACAGAAGCAACTGCACACGCTATTTCCCTCGCAACCAGTATGGCGGGTGGCTTCATGAGCCAATTTGGAACAATGGCAAAACCAGTACATGCAGGCCTCGCAGCAGCTGGGGCAGTTAAAGCCGCACAATTCGCAGCCGCAGGCATCACAGCAGGCAGCGAGACTTTACACGGTGAGAAAGGCATGGGCACCTTAATGGTTGGGCCAGACGTAAAGGAACTACGTGAGACCATGACCGACAAGGATGAACACGGACAAAAAGTTATCTTTCGTACAAAAAGCATTGGTGAACCGCTCCATATTGAAAAATACGGACTAAAAGTAAAACGCTTTCCAAATTGCGGTAGCGTGCACCGGGCACTAGATGGCTTACTCGCCTTAAAACAACAGCACAACATTGACCCAGATGCCGTTGAGCGCATTTTGGTACGCGCACCTGCATCCCATCTTCGCAACCTAATGTACAAGACCCCGACAAACCCTATGGAGGCAAAGTTCAGCCTTGAATATAATCTGGCTGTCGGGCTCAAGAACGGGAATGTCGGTTTGGCTGACTTTCAGGACACGGCGATTACATTATCCAGCACGACTGATCTGATACCACTGATCCAACGTGAGTATGTCGAACAACTTGAAACAGAATTCCCAACGGAAGTTCACGTTTTCATGAAGTCAGGTGAAAAACACCATGTAGCCGTTGACATGCCGGTAGGTTCAAGCGCAAACCCACTTACGAGAACGCAGCTCTGGGATAAATTCAACGCTTGCACTGAGCCCTTTGTACAGGAAAGCAATCTAATATCTATTACACTAGCCTTAGAAGCAATACCAACCGAACAACCAGTGCGGACGTTAACTGATTTGTTAGCACAAATATCTTAGAGGCCAATTTCAAAAACAAAAATAATGCGCTTAGAAAAAGACGCAGGGGTTACAACGATGAATAAGCAACAAAAAGCGACAGCACTAATATTAGCGGCGAGTAGGCGCGGCGCGGCCGACTCTGTCGCGCAAATTCAAAACTTAAGCCATAAATGCCTTGTCGTGATTGATGGTATGGTGATGCTTGAACGTGTCGTGCGTGAAATCCAAGCTTCGGAAAACATTGAACGAGTTTTCGTATCAATTGAAAACCGTGAAATTTTGAAATCTGTTCCTGCCTTAAAAACAATGTTAGAGGTCGGAGATATTCATTACCTGCCAAGCGCCGACAATCTATTTCTTTCGATTCAAAATGCGGCTAAACAAATCGAAAATCCGTGGCCTCTTGTCATATCAACAGGGGATAACGCCCTGCATACATCAGATATGATTGATCATTTCTGCATCGAGATTTTCAGTGAACCCGTTGACACTGCGGTTGCCATGACACCGTCAAGCGTCATTTTGGAAGCATACCCAGATGGTAAACGCGCCTTTCATGAACTAAAAGGCAGCGGCTGGTCGAGTTGCAACCTATACGCAATGATGAACCAAAAAGCGGTTGCCTCGGCCAAAATTTTCGAAGGTGGTGGACAGTTTGGAAAGCGCCCTCGGCGCATTATGGCGGCCTTTGGCCTATGGTTCATGATCCTGTATAAGTTCAAATTGGCTACAATCGACAACTTGGCAAACCTCCTGTCTCGGCGGTGGAATATGTCACTGAAGGTAGTACGCATGCCATTTGCGGATGCCCCAATCGACGTGGACAATCCCGGTGACTTTGAGCGTACAGAAACTATCTTGCAAGCACGCCGAGCTGCTGCAAAATAACGGAATCGCCGCCTAGATATTAATACGCCGTGCTCCTCACAAAAAGGCGCGGCATTCTGCCCTACTTGTCATCCAGCTTTTATCCGCATAATATAAAAGAAAAAGGACGGACATTTTGCGCGCAGACAGCCAAGCAACCTTCAGGACGCTTTATCCATCTTTAGAGCCCTATGCCAGTGAGCGTTTTCATGTAAAAGGCGGGCATCAAATCTATGTGGAACAATCGGGTAACCCTGACGGTATTCCTATTTTGTTTGTACACGGTGGCCCCGGCGGCGGTACCAGCGCCATCCAAAGGCGCTTTTTTAACCCGTCAAAATTTCGGATTATTCTATTTGACCAACGCGGTTGCGGCAGAAGCCGCCCCCATGCCTCCCTCGACAACAACACCACGCAGGACCTGATTGCTGACATGGAGGTAATCCGTGACGTGTTGGGCATCAAAAAGTGGGCTCTTTTTGGTGGGTCATGGGGAAGCACGCTTGCCCTTCTCTACGCTCAAGCGCATCCAACAAAAGTTCTTCAGCTAGTGTTACGTGGCATTTTTCTGATGCGGCAAATCGAGCTAGACTGGTTCTACAAAAATGGTACTCGCGCTATTTTTCCAGAATCCTGGGCACGCTTTTCAGGTGCTATTCCCGCAGCTGAACAGGATGATCTGATCAGCGCCTATTATGACCGATTGACCAAACCCGAGCATGAGCGAGAACGCCTGCATTTCGCGAAAGAATGGAGCCTATGGGAAGGCAGCACGGTAACACTTGAACCGGATAATGATCAGCGCGCTTATTCAGTGGATCCTGTCTTTGCTACAGCCTTTGCCCGTATAGAAGCCCATTATTTCAAACACGCTGGCTTCTTGGAAAGCGACAACCAAATTCTAGAGAACGCCAACAAGCTGACCGGGATTCCCACCACAATCATTCAAGGGCGCTATGATGCTATTTGCCCCCCCATATCAGCATGGGATTTAGCTCAAGCGATGCCGTGGGCTAAGCTAAAAATCGTACCTATTGCTGGGCACTCCGCCTTTGAGCCTGCAATACAGCATGAACTAATTTGCGCGACTGACGCTATCTAAATATTGAGCATTAAACAAAAAATAATTCGGACAAATTAAGGGTATCCATGAAGACTTTCGCAAAAGTATTTTTAGCATTGCTGCTAATGTTCTCCACTACCGGCATAAACGTTGCGTACGACGGTAACGACTATGAGCACATGTTAACGATTGACCAGCCCTGGGCCCCGCATACCGGTAAACGAACCATGTCTGCGGCAGTGTATCTTGCAATACATAACGGCGGAGAAGAAGATGATACACTTATTGACGTAGAGTCAGATGTCGCCGAAATGACAACACTCCATCGGTCTTATGAAGAAGATGGCATTATGCGCATGGACCATGTCGACACATTAGAGATTCCTGCGGGCGGAGACACTGCCTTATCCCCTGGCGGCTATCACATCATGCTTATGCAACTGCAGGCACCCCTCAAACGCGGCGAACAATTCCCGCTTACACTTATGTTCGAACATGCTGGTGAAATTACTGTAATGGTAGAAATCACAGGTATTGGTGGCCCGGAATAGATCCAGTCCCCTGACACCCGCTACATCCAGCCCAAAAGTTCCTGACGGGTGATAGTTTCAAGCACCGCCATACCGCCTTTAGTATCATTAAGGCACGGAATATAATGGAAGTGGGTCCCTCCCGCTTCCATAAAGGTTTCCCTAAGTTCCATGTTAATTTCTTCAAGTGTTTCCAAACAATCCACACTGAAAGCAGGCGCGAGTACCGCAAGCCTTTTAACGCCGTTTTTTGCCAACTCCTGAACCTTTTTGTCAGTATATGGCCCCACCCATTCTGTTGGCCCAACACGAGATTGAAAGCTAGTTTCGAACTGGTCTTCGCCCAACTTCAGTTTTTCCCTAAGAAGGCGGCTTGTTACGCGACATTGACAAGGATAGGGGTCACCAGCGTCATAGTATGACTTAGGAATGGAGTGATAAGACGCTAACAACATCTCTGGCTGCCAATCAACACCTTCAAGCGAATGCGTAACAGATGCTGCAAGTTCATCAATAAATACTGCATTCTTATAATAGGGCGGCGCTGTTCGTATAGCTGGCTGCCACCGCATGGTCTTCAAAACATCAAATGCCTTATCGTAAGCCGTACCCATTGAGGTGGCGCTATACTGCGGATAAAGCGCAAAAATCAAAATGCGGTCACAGCCCTTTTCCCTCAATTCATTCAACCCGTCTTCAGTTGACGGTGAGCCGTAACGAAAAGCCCAGGCAACTTCTGCCTCTTCCCCAAGAGAGATTTGTAATTTGTCAGCCTGTGAACGTGCATACGTACGCAGCGGAGACTCATTCCGCTCATAATCCCATATTTTTGCATAAGCTTTTGCCGACCGAGCGGGGCGGAATGTAAGTATTGGACCATACAAAATAGGAAGCCACACCAATCTGGGCGTTTCAATTACCCGACGATCTGACAAAAATTCAGCGAGATATTTACGAACCGAACCATATGTTGGTGCATCTGGTGTACCCAGACTAAGCAATAAAACGCCTATTTTACCAAATTTAACATCAGGATGCTGATCCTGCATAAAACTACCTACAATCTTGCTCTGCTCATTGCATCAGAACATTTAAAAATGAGACTCACTACATTTTTACTCAAACATCGTGACGTTCTTCATACTATTTTTAGGCATTTTCTTATATAGTTTCCAATAATAAATATTGGAGCAATTGAATAGCAGCATGGTCTCTCATTCAGATAAAAAAAATGATGTCCTTTTAGCAGACCTTGAGGAATCTATAAACCGCGCACTGGAAAAGCGCATGCCTGATCTGGCAGGTGCCTTGTACCGTTTACAGGGAAGTGCCAAAGGATGGTGTGACCTTGAAGACTGCGGCGGGTGCCCACTTGCACCTCTCATGTGCATCAATGGCATGGAAGAAAGAGTTAGTAAACTCATTGAGGCGTACCATGCCTCAAAAGAACAAACATTAAATAGCTTCACCTATGCTAATTCTTATACCCATAGCACTCTCAACCCACAAATGACCTTGCGCAAGAAAGCTTCCGCTATCCCGGTCGGCGCCTATTTCGACCGCTTGCAGGATATTCTGGCAGAAAAAACTAGTCACCATGACAGCTTCAAGCTCGATAATAGCCAATCCGGACATAAACTACGATGGCAAAGGGTGAATGATGCGTTTCTACACCCTTTCCCAAATATTGCGTCCAATCGAAATCGATAACCGCCAAAACACACTGCTTCGAAAGCTATTGTAATATCCGCACTAACATAGCACCCGCTTCCCTACGAGGGTCTGTCGCGACAGACAGAACTTGGCCATCATGTGGGGCGTAATAACGGCGCACCTCCCGGCCAAGCGGATCAACAATTGTTGCTATATGATCCCCTTTTGACACCTGTGCTTGCAGATCAACCAAAATATGGGAAAGCCCCCCTTCAACACTATAAATATTAGTGTAGTTTGATCCAACAAAAGGGGTCTTGAGTGGCTTAGTAACAACACCATCAAGAATACCGTGTATACGCATAACATTTTGGATGCCGAGCTCTGCTCGAGCAATCATATCTTTCTGCCAAACACCGGCAGCGCCCAACTCAAAAGTAACTGCCGGGATGCCATTACTAATATATGCTGTTTCCAAAGTGCCTGCTTGCCCCGGGTCATTCTTAATCATATCAGGCATCAAAGCATAAGCCATTTGCTGCGCTGTTGCGTTTGCAAAATCCGCAAACACAAATAGCGGATATGCTGCCCCTCTCGACTGAGTATGTAAATCAACGGCAATGTCAGCATTATCCCTTAGGACTTTGTCCCAAATAGTCCCAACATAAAGACTTGCAGCACCGCCACCGGTCATCGCTCCAGGAAACAATCTGTTTGGGTCGACCATATGCCCGCCACCGCTGGTGCCAACAAAATGCCTATTATTTGCATGGAGCCCCGGTTGATTAACACCCGGTACACCAATAAGTGCACCACTAATTTCATGCTCATCCAACTGATTAAAAAGGCTATGAATAACCTGTATTCCATTCAATTCATCACCGTGCACTGCTGCAGTCAAGAGGAGTTTTTTGCCTTTTCCTAATCCTTTTAGAACGAGAATAGGGACATGAATCTTTTCACCCGTACTGCGCCAGCCAGCTTGAAAATAAAACTGATAGCGGCCAGCTGCTAGCGCGTCGACCTCCAGTTCGCTAATCACCGCAATGCCATCAATCCTGTCTCCAGTATCGACATAGCCTTGAGCCCACAAAGGTATTACGGCCACGAAACTACTGCAGACGGTTAGAACCACGGTAAAGCAAAGGCGCCAGATCACTTGTTATCCTTACAGTTAATCATGAGAGAGTATTTTTGGGACCTTAATCAAGAAACGGCCTCTTCAAAAGGACTATCCTATAAATATACCTAAACCGCCAATAAGATAACGCCCTCACAGTATTTTGCGATCACGAACACATTTTCTAGTTGCGTGGCTGCTAACGCTAGGGCCTAATATATTTTGTTGACTAACATTTTTTCTCTTGAACCCGTAGCTGCTACAGGTTGTAGCGTGTTCCCCTCAAGACGGAAAATAAGGATAGAAGATGGGCGCACACTGCTGTGATGATGTGAAATTTGACGGAATGGACCCCAAATATAAAAGGGCTCTGATATACGTTATTATCATCAATGCTTTAATGTTTTTAGTTGAAATGCCAATGGGTTTCGTTGGTAATTCACATGCACTGAAAGCCGACGCTCTTGATTTTCTTGGCGATACTTTCACCTATGGTATCTCCCTCGCAGTTATTGGCAAAGCCGCAAGTTTGCGCTCCAAAGCTGCCCTATTTAAAGGTATCAGCCTATTCGCAATGGGAATTTGGGTGCTTGGCTCGACGATCTATAGCGTTTTCTACCTACATCAACCAACTGCCATGATTATGGGCTCTGTTGGCCTGGCTGCACTGGCTGCAAACCTTTTGAGTGTGCTTCTACTTGTACGCTTCAAAGATGGTGACGCCAACGTGCGGTCTGTATGGCTATGTAGTAGAAACGACGCTATTAGCAACATTATGGTAATTATCGCCGCATCAGGTGTTTGGGCGTCTGGTTCAGGTTGGCCTGATGTCATTGTGGCGGGCCTTATGGCCAGCATCTTCATTAGCGGTGCCTTTTCCATCATTAAACAAGCACGGCATGAGCTTTCGCATCACCATTCACCCACAGAACTATAAAACGCACCCCATTTGAAAGGTATAGAGTGACAAATTCTCGATCTGCTTTTTTCCTAAGCCGGCGCTTTTTGCCACTTTTTGTCACTCAATTTCTTGGGGCTTTTAACGACAATCTATTTCGGCAAGCAATTTTGATGCTGATCACCTTTGGACTAGCGGAAGAGATAGGCACCAAAGTAGCCGTCATGAACAATCTGGCCATTGGGCTTTTCATCCTGCCATATTTTCTTTTTTCGGCACTCGCTGGGCAGCTCGCGGATAAATATGATAAGTCCGGGCAAATTTTCTGGATCAAGCTATGGGAAGTTGGGCTGATGATCATTGGGGGTATTGGCTTCTATTATACAAGTTTGCCACTTCTCATTGCTGTCCTCTGCGGTCTCGGCCTACAATCCACTTTCTTTGGCCCCATTAAATATGGAATTCTACCAGACTTGATGAAAGAAAATGAGCTTCTGTCCGCCAATGCTATGATCGAAGCAGGCACTTTCATCGCCATACTTCTTGGTACCATTATTGCTGGAATCTTTATGGCCAGTGGATACGGCGTAGTCGGTGTAACAGGGCTAGCCATCACCGCAGCAATTATAGGTACCCTCTCAGGCCGCGCTGTCCCCAAAACAGAGCGAGCCGCTCCTAACCTGATTATTACAAAAAATATTTTCAGCTCAACACGCCAGCAATTGAGTCGCGCATGGGGTAACGATATCAGCCGTCGCTCTATCATCGGCATCAGTTGGATATGGCTATATGGCTCTATCTATCTTAGCCAAATGCCTGTCATTGCCAAAAATCATCTAGGCGGTGACGAAACCATAGTAACCCTCTTTATGGCCTGCTTTTCTATTGGTGTTGGAGTAGGCTCTTTCCTCAGCAGCAAATTATTAAAAGGTATGATATCTGCCCGCCTAGCGAAACCCGCATTCCAAGTATTAATTGCAGTTAGCATTATACTTTTTACTCTTCTTCCCGCCCACCAAGAGGCCATTAAGCCTATCGGAATTTCAGGTTTCTTAGCAAACCCATTTAATTGGGTCATCATTATCCTATTGCTAAGCACTGCAGTGTTTTCCGGTATGATCATTGTGCCGCTGTACACTATCCTACAGCATAGTTCTGCGCCGAGGGAACGTGCTCGTATGATAGCCGCCAACAATATTGTAAACAGCGGTTTTATGGCGGGAGGGGCAATTACTGCTGCACTCATTCTATTTGTTGGTTTTTCTTCAGCCGACATCTTGCTACTTCTTGGCATCAGCAACTTTCTGATGATTTCCGTTGCTACGAAGTTGGAGCAAAGCCTGTCAACATAGCCCACCTAATAGGGCAACATCCCATCACAAATAGATACATTTGAATCAAAGACTTGAGCCTTCGCCCATTGCCTGCCTATAGTATAGGGGAACGGGGAGAAAATTTGACCAGAATTTTTCATAAACGCCGCAAGCCAGTGTTAGAGACAGTTGGGCAAAGCCTAATTTTATTGTCGTTCATCATTGCTGTTTTATATGGCGGCGGCTGGTATCCTGATTATGGCCAAACAATAACGGCTGTTATCAAAGGCAGCGCTGTTGGCTTACTTGCCATATTTGTGCTCCTCAGTACCCAATCCTTGAATCACTTCTTGTTATTCCTTGCACTGTCAGCTTCTGTTGCAGGCGATGTATTGCTTGCACTTCCCATTGAAAGCTCCTTTATAAAAGGGCTTGGGGCCTTTCTAGTTGCGCAACTTATTTTCATAGTTCTTTACCTAACAAACCGTATGCCTTTTGCAGATATGAGCGCCATCCGCGTGAAGATTGCGGGCCTCCTGTGGGCCGCTGCGGGCATCACAATTTTCTTCCTATACCCTCACCTTGGCGACCTAATGGTGCCTGTATTTGTCTATACTACCGCTCTCTTAGGGATGGTAACAACTGCACTCTTCAGCAAATTCCCCGTCAAATTAGTTGGTTTAGGTGCCATATTATTCGTTATCTCTGACAGCGTTCTTGGTGCCCGACAATTCCTTACAATGCCTGACTTTACAGGGTATATCGTGTGGGGAACTTATTATATGGCAGAGCTATTAATGACATTAGGTGTCATGCTTGCTGTCGAACGGCATACCCATTTTGGCGGATATCGATTTGACTAATGCTTCGTTGTGCCCGAAAAGGGACAACAATTTAACACTATGAAGTAGCAAGGTCATGCCCATCGTGGACCAAGATAAAAAGAAATTACAAAAAAAAGCCTCCACTCTTGTTGAGGCACTTCCTTATCTCCGCAAATATGCCGGTGAAATTTTTGTCATTAAATACGGCGGCCATGCAATGGGCGACACTGCCCTTGCAAAGCAGTTTGCCGAAGACCTAAGCCTATTGAAGCAAGTGGGTATTCATCCTGTCATTGTTCATGGTGGCGGTCCGCAAATTGGCGCAATGCTTGAACGCTTATCAATTACTTCCGAGTTCATTGATGGCCTCAGGGTAACATCAAAGGCAACAGTCGAAGTCGCTGAAATGGTGTTAGGCTCCATCTGCAAATCTATTGTTGCAGATATTCAGGCAGCAGGCGGTAAAGCTATTGGGCTTTCTGGGAAAGACGGGGCGCTGGTTACCGCCGCCAAACTAGACCGTAAAACAGCTGACCCAGATTCAAATATTGAGAAAGTCATAGACCTAGGGTTTGTAGGAGAACCCTCTAATGTTGACCCTCGTCTCATCCTGCAATGTATCGAAGGCGGCAACATCCCTGTAATATCGCCGATTGCGTCTGGTAGTGATGGCAACACATATAATATCAATGCGGATACTATGGCTGGCGCCATTGCAGGTGCACTTAGTGCAAGACGTTTCTTCCTGTTAACCGATGTTCCGGGTGTCTTGAATAAAGACGGCGAAATGCTGACAGAATTAGACCGCGTCACCATAAAAAGCCTAATCAAAGATGGTACAATATCAGGCGGTATGCTCCCGAAGGTCGATACCTGTTTAAAAGCTGCTGAGCAGGGTGTGAATGGCGCGGTGATATTGGATGGTAGGGTTAAGCATGCAATTCTGCTTGAGCTCTTTACCGAGCGCGGCGCAGGTACTTTAATACGCTGCTAAACCTCCTTACAAAAGCAATCTAATCTAAAGGCTAACTTGTGTTTTTTGTTCATTCATGGTTCAGATGTCATCGCTTATTGATTGAGAAATTAATCGCATAGACATATTAGTGCTGCACGAGTAGGGGATTATGTGATGAGATTGTTTCATTGGCTCAACAATTGGTACGATCAACACGGGCCACAAAAACTACCACCACTGCCGTTGTTTAACGGAAAGACACTCGATGAGTTATTACCACCAGACCCAAATGCTGGTGAAAATAACGGTAACGGCGAGGGTACAATTGCCCAGGGTGAACCCATCCCTGTCGAGCCAAACGGCGGCATTGGCGACGGTGCTACCCCTCTGCCTGGTCCAATTGATTCAGATGGTGGTATTGGAGACGGTGCAGGTCCTATTCCTGATAGCTTTACAAACACCATAGAAGGCGGCGGTGAAGGGTCTACCGGTAATGACCTATTTCTAGCCACAGACCAAGCCGAAACTTTCATGTTTGAGAGCGGCGGAGGCAATGATGCTATTTCCGGGTTTGACCTTAGCGAAGACACGCTTGACCTTTCAAAAACAGAATTTTCAAATGTAAAAGACCTTATTGCGGCATCCGCGGATGCTGGCACTCTAGATTATGTGGTCTCGACATTTAGCC
>CAXBKT010000122.1:0-11584 GCA_963976155.1 uncultured Kordiimonadaceae bacterium
TCCAGAAGCTGAAGGCGTTTATCCCCTTTTAACAAGTAGTCCTCTTTTCAACTGGTGGGCTCCTGTCTACTTTGACAAGCAGATGGCCTCCAATATTATTGGTGTGATCGAGATTGTTACTGTTGTTTTACTGAGTGGTTGGTGGTGGAATAAAACGGCATGCATGTATGGGCTGTTGTTGGCTGCAGTAACCTTTATAGCAACATTAAGTTTTCTGATAAGCTTTCCAGAATCTTGGAATACTCAGTTTGGGGGCTTTCCTTATCTGGCTAGTACTGGCCATTTCCTGATGAAAGACTTGCTAATGCTTGCTGCAACCGTGGCTTTGGCGGCTGAAATAAAACAACACCGTTAAAGCCAGCGCTCTGTAATATCCCGTACAACCTCATTTCTAAGCGCAACATCATAATGATTAGCACCACTAACTGCTTTAAAGACATCGTCAGCCCCAAGTACAGCCCTCAATGCTTCACCAGATTGAAAGGGAATGATTTGGTCTGCTGTCCCATGATAGATAACCACCTGCCCTGATGCTTTTTGCAGTTTTTCATAACTACGGAACGGATAACGCGTGAGAAAACTAGGAACAAACGGATAACGTCTGCTTGCTATATCTTCTATAGACCACATTGGGGCAAATAATATTGTGTGGGAGACGTTCCGAGCTGCTGCTATATGGCTGGCAAAGGTAGTGCCTAACGAATAGCCAACAACACGTATCTTGCCATTATATTCTTTGCTCGCCCAATCATGCCAAAGCTCTGCATCTTTTAGTAGTCTTTCTTCCGATAAATTGCCACGGCTCTTGCCTGATCCTCGGTAATCCATGGAAAGCACATCATAACCTAGTTTTAAAAACAAACTGGCAAGCCGTTCTGAGTGGCCAACATTTCCCATATTTCCTTTGAAATAGAGCACCACCCCTCGTTCCTTAGCAGATTGGCTTTCAAACAAAACACCATGCAAGAGTGCGTCGCTATTCGTGAGCCAAACATCTTTGGTGGATGCTTCAAATTCATATTGGTGGGTTGAGGCAACAGGCGCTGACAGAAAGATCAGTTTTTCCTGGAACCAATACAGACCAGTTATAAAACACAAATATAAAGACAAAAAAACTATCAGTAACCGTTTAATCAATTTCACCATATTACCTTTATCAACGCTGTTAAATATGCGTCCTACCCTAGAATTAATCTAGCAGGGAAAAGTAAATTTTGGATTAGTTGATTGGGTCTATTTCAGAACTTTTTTGTAAATATCTGGAACAGTAATTTCCATAAGCAGAGGGTGCTCTTCAACGCCAGTGAAATTATATTGCCTATATAAAGCGTGCATATCTCTTGTCGCAAGCATAGTGCGGCGAAACCCCGTTAACTCTGGGTGCGCCATGATTATGTCCATCAACCATTTTGCTAGGCCTTGCCCTCGCTCTGTTGGTGACAAAAACACATCAGCTAGATAACCAAATGTCGCACGATCAGTGATCAGGCGCGCCATACCAATTTGTTCCCCATCACCTTTAAATACACCAAAGGAGAGTGAATTCCGAAAAGCCTTATTAACCACATCAAATGGAATACCCAGTGACCAATAAGCATCAACTGACAGCCAGTGATGTACTTGGCCCATATCAAAATGATCAATATCCGTAGAAATATAATAGGGTGCAGTCGGGTGCTTAAACTCTTTACTCATCAGGCCTTCTTCTCCCAGCCACCCATTTCACGTTGTTGCCAGTATGACATTTCCATACCTAGCTCTTTGATTGCCTTCCATGCAACCCGCGCCTCGGCCACAATCTGCTCATCTCGACCGTCAAACATAAAGAGACACCGTTCAAAATTAGAAATCTGCGCAGGATCAATTGCGTTTATACTTACCTGAATAGTTGCAGCAGCGGGATTATCTTCCGAGCTGGATAGATACACCGGCTGCAACTCGGGGCTTTTACACCCTTCAGCGCCATGCGGCAGAAAGCTTGTGGGATTATACTCCCACAAGGCCCTATCAAGACGATCACGTGTTTCTGTATCCGTGGTTTTTATAACTGCCCGAAGGCCCGCTTCAGAGATTTTTTCAACCAATTTGGGCAAACCTTCTTCAAGGGTCTGCCCCTGTAGGTGATAAAAGCGGACTTCCGTCACTAGCTAGCCCTCGTAATTATCAGCAACTAACCGATCCAATAGTCGAACACCGTAGCCGGTGCCGCCCTTTTCACTGAGTGGCAGATCCTTGTCAGACCAGACAGTACCCGCAACATCAATATGCACCCAAGGCGTGTCATTCGTGAATCGTTTGAGGAATTGTGCTGCTGTTATAGACCCTGCGCCTTTGCCCCCAATATTCTGCATATCTGCAATGGCACAATCGATCTGCTTGTCATAATTTTTATGAAGCGGTAAACGCCAAACTTTATCCCCTGTATCGAGACCAGCTTTTGAGAGTTGAGCGCATAGTTCATCGCTATCACTAAAAATTCCTGCATGCTCGTGCCCTAAGGACACGATAATAGCGCCAGTCAAAGTAGCCAAATCAATTATAAACTTTGGCTTATAACGATCTTGAGTATACCAAATCGCATCAGCTAAAACCAAACGCCCCTCAGCGTCCGTGTTTAAAATTTCAATTGTTTGCCCAGACATACTTGTAACTACGTCCCCTGGGCGGCTAGCATTCCCTGAAGGCATGTTTTCCACAAGACCAACGACTGCGACAACATTTGTCTTGGCTTTGCGACCTGCCAGTGCCTTCATAAGGCCTACAACTGTCCCGGCGCCACCCATATCCCATTTCATTTGTTCCATGCCGGGGCCAGGCTTCAGCGAAATACCGCCTGTATCAAAGGTTACGCCCTTTCCTACAAAGGAAATAGGTTGCTCACCTTCTTTTCCGCCGTTCCATCGCATAATAACAAGTTGACTTTCTTTGTCAGACCCTTGTCCAACAGACAAAAGAGACCCCATTCCAAGTTTTGCCATTTCAGCTTCGCCAAGAATTTCAACTTCTACACCGAGACCACCTAAGGATTTAATCTCCTCAGCAAAACTTTCAGGATGAAGAATGTTCGCGGGTTCCGAGACAAGGTTCCGTGTAAGAAAAACGCCGTCAGCAACTTTTTGTCGTTTTTCAAAACGGTTTACAGCCTCATCTGCTGAGTTGGTTGCAATGATTACCTTCTTAAGGGTTGGTTTCTTCGCAGCTGGTTCTTTCGTGCGGTATTTATCAAAGCGATAAGAACGTAAGTATGCCCCTTCAGCAATTGCAACAGCAATATCTTGCCCTTGCTCCACAATAACTGTGATCTCGGAACTGCCGCTATTGGCTAATGCTGCAACGGCATTTGCTCCGATTTCAACAGTATCTATTTCACTAGAGGCCTCAATCTTCCCCACGCCCAGCAGTAAAACACGGTCCACACTCATATCTGTTGGTGCCACTATTTCCTGCTTTTGGCCAGCAGCACCAGTAAACCTAGAAACCTCACAAGCTTTTGACAATGCACCAGATGTCAATTTATCTGCCTCAGCAGCCAGATGTTCTAAGGGTTCGTCTAGTTCTACTAGGAATACGACCGCGCCGGTAGTGGGTAGTTTCAGATCACTGAATGAAACCTGCATGTTTGCCTCGCTTATATTTTTGTTACAAAATGCTACACTGATTTGTCGGATCAAGAGCTTCCCATACGTAATGCCTCCTAATTTTATAGATGGCAAGTCTTGCAAACACCATGTTCGTGAAATTGCCATATTTTTCGCCCACAAGGCATTAATGTTGCGTCATCTCTTTACAGGCGCTATCAAGTCACAAACTATCGAAGGGTTGTTCTCCAGTCGTGCTTTGGAATTTTTTAAACGGTAACCGCTCACTATTAGGTGCAGCAGGCGTAAGCTTGTTAGCTGTTACAGCAGTTGCCTCAGCGCAAGTGCAGCCTGAGAGTGCTGAGAAAATTGAATTCTCAGCAGACCAAGTGACATATGATACAGAAAACAACACTGTAAAGGCCGTTGGCCGGGTACATCTTGACCGAGATGGCTATACTTTAGATGCTGGTGAAGTAACATTTGACGAAGTAACCGGCGAAATTATTGCATCAGGTGCAGTAGTCCTCGTAACCCCGAATGGAGACAAAATTTATGCTCCGCGGATGACGCTTGAAGATAGTTTAAAGAGAGCTTTTATTGACGATGTCCGATTGTTGTTAACTGATGGTGCCCAAGTCAGGGCTGCCTCAGGCGCTCGAAACGCCAATAACGGCGAGACTTCGTTAGAGCGTGCGGTATATAGTCCCTGTAAGATTTGTGAAGGTGAAGAAGGCGGTAATCCTTTATGGCAGATCAAAGCGGTAAAAGTTGTTCATAACAAAGAAAAACGCCGCCTTTACTATACAGACGCAGTTTTGGAGGTATTTGGTGTCCCAATACTTTGGACACCAAAATTTTCACACCCTGACCCCACCGTAGAAAAAGCAAGTGGTGTCCTACCGCTCAGTATCAAAACTACGCGCAACCTTGGTTTCTATTTAGGCATTCCCTACCACTGGGTTATTAATGACAGCCAAGATTTAACAGTAACACCCATTGTTACAACAAAAGAAGGCTTGGCGTTAGATGCAGAATATCGACGCCATGTTGGATCTGGACATTACCGGCTGGCAGGAAGTATAACACGCGGCAATTTAAACATTGATACGATTTTTCCTGGCCCAGGCCAAGATGTCCAGATTGTACGAAGTAACAAAGCAATCCGTGGTCATATATCCACAGATGGCTTGTTTAACCATTCAGAAAAGTGGCGGTCAACATACCAGATTAACTGGGCTTCAGACGACACCTACTTACGCCGGTATGATATCTCCGACGCTGATACATTGATGAGTGAGTATAGACTGGAAGGGTTTTATGACCGTTCCTATATTTCGGCGCGTGCTATGGCATTTCAGGGCCTACGGATAGAAGATATTGCTGGGCAAACGGGGTTTGCACTTCCAATTTTAGACGCCGAATATATACCAAAGTCAAAACTGCTAGGCGGAACAACGAGCTTAAAAGCAAACGGCTTAGCGCTCTTCAGGACTAGTGGTCGCGACGTTCAGCGCCTGTCTCTCTCTGCTAACTGGCGCAAACGTTGGATTAGTACAAATGGCATTGTAATTGATGCGGATGCATTATTGAGAACCGATGTATACAACTTGCTCGATGCTACACAAACTGAAGATATCGGTTTTGCAGGAACCTTTGCGACTGATAGCGAGACAGCAGGCCGCACACTTTCTCGTCTTAGCACGATGTTAAGCTGGCCGCTTGTTAAGTACAGCTCACAAGGTATGCATACCATTGAGCCTCTTTTGGAGTTGACCGTCTCACCCGACAGAGAGGGTATTCTCGAGAGTATTATCAATGAAGATAGTCGTGCTTTTGAACTGAGCGACCTCAATCTATTTTCTCCTGATAGAAGTTCAGGGTATGACCTTTGGGAAGATGGTAGTCGCTTAACCTATGGAATGCGCTGGCGCTATGAGGGGGCTGACCTAACAACGGACGTTATGTTTGGACAAACGTGGCGAATAACAGGCGATTTTGCCGTTATGGCTGTGGGTATTGGTCTTGAAGAAAATTTTTCAAACTTCGTTGGGCGCACGACCATCAACTACAAAGGTTGGCTCGATATTGAACATCGATATCGCCTTGATGAAGCAGATTTATCATTTTTACGTAACGACATAGACCTCACTATCGGCACTGAAGAAAGTAGCTTGAGAGTCGGTTATTTAAAACTAGATAGACGTCTTAATTTTGATAACCGGGAAGACCGGGAAGAAGTGCGTGCGAGCGGCTTTTACAAGTTAACAGAAAACTGGAAGTTAAATGCCACCTTCACCAAACGCCTTAAAGGTGCCTCTATTGGTGGTGTAAATGGCATCCCTGAACCAACAGGAACTGTAGACTATAGTGTTGGTGCATCATATGAAAACGAATGTGTGGCATTAGGGCTTACATTGCGAAAGAACTATACAGAAGATCGGGACATTCGCCCAGGTACGTCAATCCTATTCAGAGTAAGATTGACGAATTTAGGCTAGTGAAACAAACGGAAAGCAGTTACAACGCATATCCGGCTGTAAAAATATAAACTACGGTTAGATTGAAATTGCAAAATTTGGGCATGGTAAGAGTGATTAAACAAACAAAAACTAGAGTTCTCAGTGGCCTTCTAGGCAGTGTGTTTTATGTTTCGGCGGCTTTGTCTGCTCAAGCTCAACAGCCAGTCAACAGCATTGAAGTTCTCGTAAATGATGAGCCCATCTCTTCATTCGATATCAATCAACGCCTTCGTTTGGTAATTGCCGTTTCAGGCGGTGTTCGCTCAGAAGAAGAGTTCGTAAAAGTACGGGAACAAGTTATTCGGTCTATGGTTGATGAGCGGCTACAGCTGCAAGAATCCGCAACTGTAGACTTGGTTATTGATGATAACCAGCTTAACAGCTTCTTTGAGCGCAGAGCTCAAGGGGTTGGTCAAAGCCCACAACAATTTGAGGAAGCTCTTGCGAGCATTGGCTCTAGCAAAGCGTCCATGTTAAAACAGATGGAAGCGGAAATCGCTTGGTCTCAGCTAGTTGAAGGCCGCCTTGGCCCATTTGTAGCGGTATCTGAAGAAGAAGTAGAATCGCGTATTCAAAAGATTTTCGATAATAGAGGGAAATTTGAATATAGGCTCGCTGAGATTACCCTTGATGTGACCTCCGCCGAACAAGAAGCTAGTGTAAAAGCAAATGCAGAGCAGTTAGCTGAACGTATTCGCACTGGATCAACATTTAACGATATTGCACAGCAACTTTCCTCATCCCCTACAGCTGCTGTAGGAGGAGACCTTGGCTGGTCAACTGTTGACGACTTGAATGGCCCATATGCTCTTGCGGCTAATACCGTAAAAGTTGGTGAGGTAACAGACCCTATCCGCACAGGCAGCGGCTTCGCTATCATAGCAGTTGTTGACCGCCGTCGTGTTCTAGTAGCCGATCCATTAGACACTCAGGTCGCCTTACGCCAAGTACACCTTACACCGCCACAACTAGAAGACGTCGATATCGTCGCTAACTTTGAAGCTACAGTAGCCAACCTTCATGTTAATGGTCGCACGTGCGAAGGCCTTGAAAACATTCAAGCCGCGGCAGGCGCTGAAGGGCGTCTTGATATTGGCGCAATACGCCTCCGTGACCTACAAGGTGATGCCCGCGCTGCGGTAGAGCCATTACAGGTTGGTCAAGCAACGCCTATCCTCAAAATGGAAGACGGATGGCGTGTTTTGGTCGTATGTGGACGGCAAGAGTCACAAGTCCAAGAGCCTGACTTTGACCTGATTATGCAGCAACTTGAGCAGCAGCGCCTCTCTATGATGGGTCGCCGGTATTTACGTGATCTGCGCCGGGACGCTATTGTTGATTATCGATAGGTACAATAATGGCCTCTGAACCAAATATTAAGCCCCTAGCGATAACGATGGGGGAAGCATCAGGAATTGGTCCAGAATTAATCGCCCGTTTATGGCAAGAGAAAAAGGCGCTACATCTTGCGCCTTTTGTCTATTTTGGTGCCGAAGAGGCGTTAAAAGCAGTAGCGCCAGATATTCCAATTCAGAGAGTATCCACACCCAGCGAAGCGGCTCAAATATTTCCAACCGCTGTTCCCATTATGCAAGTCGACACCAAAAAACCTATTGTACTAGGCACACCATCACCAGAAAATGGGACCACTGTAATCAAGTCAATTGACCTTGCTGTCGAACATGCACTTCAAGGCACAGTTTCGGGTGTTGTAACAGCCCCCATCCACAAAGCGGCCCTCTATAAGGCCGGTTTTGATGCTCCTGGTCATACTGAATACCTGGCACGCTTATGCGGTTTGCCAGATGACGCCTCTATAATGATGCTAGCCGCTCAGGATTTACGTGTTATCCCGGTAACAGTACATATAGCTCTTTCAGAAGTAGCTAAGCGGCTAACAGCAGAAAAAATTATTCATGCTGGCTTAGCAACTGCCCATGACCTAAAAAAGCGCTTTGGTATTGCAAAGCCTCGCTTGGCACTTGCAGCGCTCAACCCGCATGCAGGTGAAGATGGAACGATGGGGCTGGAAGAAGCCACCCACATGAAACCTGCAGTTTGGGCGCTTCGCGACGCAGGCATTGACGTAACAGACCCTTTACCTGCAGACACTCTTTTTCATGAGGACGCTAGAAAGCGTTATGATGCTGTTTTATGCATGTATCATGATCAAGCCTTAATCCCAGTTAAAACTCTTGACTTTTGGGGTGGTGTTAACATCACACTTGGCTTACCGATTATCCGCACATCTCCGGATCATGGCACAGCGCTGGAACTTGCCGGACAAAATATCGCTCGTACAGAAAGCATGCTTGCTGCTATTAGGTGCGCTGAGAAGATGGCATTAGTTGAGGCAGGCTTTTCATGACGGATAGCTTGCCAAAATTGCGCGCGTTGCTGGAGACTTATCTAATAGTGTTATCTATGAAGTAGGTCCAGGTCCAGGCGGCCTCACTCGGGGGTTACTTGCAAACGGTGCAAAGCGTGTGGTTGCTGTGGAAATGGACAAGCGCTGTATTCCCGCTCTTGAGCAAGTTTCAAAAGCCTATGATGGCAAGCTTACTGCTCATCAGGGCGATGCACTTGATATGCAAGAGTTAGAATTGCTGCAGCCTCAAGAAGGTGAAACTCTGCGCATAGCATCAAACTTGCCATACAATGTTGGCACCATGCTGCTTATTAAATGGCTAACCCTCAAGGATTGGAAGCCTTGGTTCGCGTCCTTGACACTTATGTTCCAGAGGGAAGTTGCCCAGCGCATTGTGGCTGCACCGGGAAGTAAAGCGTACGGGCGTTTATCAGTCCTTGCTCAGTGGCGCGGGAATGTCAAAATTGCAATGAATGTTCCTGCTGCCGCTTTTACCCCGCCGCCCAAAGTTGCAAGTGCCATTATTCACTATGAGCCAATGGAACCAATTGATCCTACAGTTAAACTTTCTGACCTTGAATATGTAGTTGAAAAAGCCTTTGGCCAGCGCCGAAAAATGCTGCGCGCTAGCCTTAAGGCACTACCTGTGCCTGTAATGGACCTTCTTGCTAGTGCTGAATTAGAGCCAACTGAGCGGGCGGAGAATATTACGGTTCCGCAATTCGTTCGGCTAGCCAAAGTTTACCGTGAAATGCTCAAAAAAAACTAGTCATCCGACCGCTGAAAACGCTCTTCCATCAATGTTCTAACAAACTCAGACATACCGGGCCTACGCTCGCGCCTATATCGCTCAGAACGAACAATAGACTTTAAATCTTCATACGTCTGATCAAGGTCATCATTCACGAGTACATAATCATACTCAGCCCAGTGGCTTATCTCATTTTCAGCTTTAGTCATACGCTTTGCGATAGTCTCTGCGCTATCTTGACCACGCTGCTTAAGACGCGACTCTAAGGCTGCAATAGAAGGCGGCAAAATAAAAATTCTTACCAAGTCAATTGCGCGTGAGCTCGACATCAATTGCTGAGTACCTTGCCAGTCAATATCGAAAATAACGTCTTTGCCGCCTTGCAGTGCCTCAGTTACGGGTCCCCGCGGCGTACCGTAGCGGTTTTCAAACACAATAGCGTGCTCTAAAAGTTCATCCCCTTCAATCATTTCCTGAAAACGCTCGTGGGATACAAAATAATAGTCTCGGCCATTCTCTTCGCCCGGCCTAGGTTCGCGTGTGGTTGCTGACACAGACAAAACCACATCATCATCTTCCGCAAGAAGGCGGCGCGTCAGGGTTGTTTTTCCAGCACCCGACGGCGATGACACAATAAGCATCAGACCACGGCGGGAATATATCGATTTATGCACCATGTTAACCCCTACCCTACTTACTCAATATTTTGAATTTGCTCACGAAATTGGTCTATCACTGCTTTCAATTCAAGGCCAACTTTTGTTAAGCTACTATCACCAGATTTCGAACAAAGCGTGTTGGCTTCACGATTAAATTCCTGACACAGAAAGTCCAGGCGCCTTCCAACAGCTTCATCCATATTTAGAAGCTTTTCCGCCTCCAAGATATGGCTATCCAACCGATCTAATTCCTCTTGCACATCAGCCTTCACGGCCATAGTTGCAATCTCTTGTGCTAACTTGTCTTCAGAAACCGGTGTGGATACGTTCTCAAGTTTCTTTAGCTGTTGAATGAAACGGCCATGCATAGATTGCAGACGATCACCGCACATTGCCCGTGCCTCATTAGCAAGCTTTGATATATCAGCAAGCTGAGCATTCAACACGCCGGCCATCCGCACACCTTCATCTGCACGCGCAGATAAAAGATCCGCAATAACGAGTTTTAAACTCCGAAGAAGCTCAGTTTCCAAGGCTTTTCGCGTTTCTTTTGTCATCTCTGAAGATGATAAATCTACGACCCCTTTAATAGCCAACAGCCCATCAAGGCTAGCTGGCGCAACGCCGGGTGCCTCTGCATACTTGCTTGCAACAGCAAGAAGTGACTTTAGCCGTTCTTCATGAACGACAAACTGGCTATCGTCAGCTTCAGATTCAATAGAAAGTGAAATAAAGACAGAGCCACGGGTAAGCGCGGTCGAAATCGCCTTTTTTATTAACAGATCAAATCCATCCAAAAATGAAGGGAGTTTGGCCCTAATGTCCAAACCCTTATTATTAACGCTTTTGATCTCCCAGTTCCAATTATGACCCAGCGCGCTTCCTGCACCGCGCGCAAATCCTGTCATGCTTTGTAACGTCATATTTTCTATTCTCAGCTAAAGGGGATAAGCGCTGCACTATAGAGATTAGCGCTAGTTTTGTAAGTAAGATTTTTCAATCTTTCTGTGCCGCTTGTGCCCTCGATTGTCGCCATGCCCGAACATTCTTGTTATGTTCCGCCAACGTAGTAGCAAAAGTATGCCCACCACTTCCATTTGCAACAAAGTAAAGGAATGGTGTGTCTGCGGGGTGTAACACTGCCTCTATCGAGGCTTTCCCGGGGTTAGCAATTGGCGTGGGCGGTAAGCCATTGATACGGTATGTATTGTAACCTGTTTCGGTTTTTAGGTCTGTTCGTGTAATGGGCCTTCCAAGTGGTAGCCCGCCTGTCACTCCATATATAACTGTTGGGTCCGATTGCAGCCGCATGTTTTTTCTCAATCTATTCAAAAACACTGCCGCTACTTGTGCCCGTTCTTCTGCAATACCAGTTTCTTTTTCAACAATTGAAGCAAGCACGACTGCTTGATAAGGAGTTTCTAATGGCAAGTCTTTTAAACGACTTTTCCATCCAGAATCCAGTATTTCTGTCATGCTTTTTTCCATTCTCGCAATAAGCTTATTAGCCTTCTCACCACGACTATAGAAATACGTTTCCGGCAGAATACTACCTTCAGCAGGCAAATACATTTCTGACGTATCTAGTCCAAAACAGTTTAACAGTAATTGTTCTAATTCAAGGATTGAATAACCTTCCGGTACTGATACTCGCCTTAGATAGGTTTTTCCTTCTTGGAGCCTTCGTAGAATCTCTTCGACGGTTA
>CAXBKT010000123.1:0-11432 GCA_963976155.1 uncultured Kordiimonadaceae bacterium
AGGGTAAACTCTCCTGATCCGAGGAATTGCTTGTGTTCCCAGCCTTTTTGGTCGGTGTAGGCAGCAAGGCGCGGAAACCACTGGGCAATAAAGTAAATGTCATTGCCGTGGCGGTCATAATTTTCAAAACCACCCCGTGCGCCCATGATTTTAGCTTCAGGAATATTGTACCACCACTCAATATCAAACTTGAAAGTAGACCCGGATTTTAGAGGCGTAGGGAGGTCAATGCGCATCATGGTGTCATTGACCATATAACTAAGGTCTTTGCCGCTTGCTCTCACATGATTGATTTGGTGCCCCCAATCCGTACCTTTTGTCAGGTCCAGAAAGCGAAGGGCGTCATAACTCATCTTCTTACTGTCATTTCCACCTCGTGAGATGGTTGCATAAGCGTCAGAGTGTTTAGAAAAACGGTTTTGATCGAGTTGAAGCCATAGATACCGAAGCTCGTCGGGGCTGTTGTTTTGATAGTTAACTGACGCAGATCCGTGTATTTGCCGTTTTTCTTCGTCCAGACGTACCTTGATTTTATAATCCACCTGTTGTTGCCAATATTTATGGCCAGGGGCCCCAGAACCTGTTCGGTACACATTAGGTGTTGGTAAATGCTCTTCAAGTTGTCTGAATTTGTCCTCGAATTGACCTTTTGTCTGTTTGATCGCGTCAGCGGTGGCAGGTAGCGTAAAGCATGCAGCCAGTATCATCCCCATTATGCGCATTGCGCGTCCTCCTGTTTCCCTAGTCTAGATATTTGGGAATGAAACTAAGCAGATTGACTGTCTTGGGCAAGAAATTGTCGATGAGTAGAAATGTTCGAAGGGTGACATGAGATTTTCTCGTAGCACTACTACTAGGACACACGACGGTAAAACTGAGGAAAAGAGAGAATTAGTAATGAATTATCTTCCTAAAGCACTCATGGCTTCCTTCTTGATAGGGGTTGCCTCAATAGGATCATTTGCAAGCATAAAGGGCGGTATGCTTGAGCAGTTTAAACTAGCTGACGGTAACCGAGATGGGCTAGTTACTCACGATGAAATGATGGTTATGATCCAGAAAAAGTTTAACGAGTTTGATAAAAATGGCGATGGATTTTTGGAGTTAAATGAGCTCCCCAAGGAAATGCCTGTTTCTGATATGATGCAGAAGCGGATGGGGAAGCGCCTTAAAAAAATGGCTAAACGGCATGATGGAAATGAAATTCAATTGCGTGACCATATTGAGGAACGCTTTAAGGTGAAGCATTCTAGGATTAACTATGTGGCTCGGCATGATGCAGACGGTGATGAGCGTGTGTCTGTTGAAGAGTTCGCTGGCCGCAAGATAAAACATTTCAAAAGAGCGGACCAGAATGGTGACGGGAATGTAACCCTTGCTGAATTGGACGAGACCTCAAAGAAAATGCAACACCATCACCGGAAAATGAAAAATAAACGGTGATTTATTCCTACTCGGCACCACTGGCCTAATTGACTTGTGGTGCCTTTCCTGTGCCCGAGCAAAAATCTCGAACTGTAAACCTTAGCTTTTTGTTTTATCCGCCAAGTCAATGCCTATATTCTGTCAAAGAGGGCTCCATGGTGAAATGAAGAATAGAAAGTATCCTTTATCTGCCAGGGAACTATTTGAACCCTAGAGCCAGCAAGCTCTTGCCCTTTTTTTTGTGGGGCGTTAGGGTGCGCGAAATTGTTACATTTATGTTGAGGCTGTCGCCATGTTTAAAGGCTCTATTCCTGCGCTTATCACACCTATGAATGAAGACTATAGTGTCGATTTTCTGGCATTCGAAAAATTCGTGGATTGGCAGGTGAAGGAAGGATCAAAAGGAGTTGTTCCTGTTGGAACAACTGGGGAAAGCCCCACATTAAGTCATACCGAGCATAAGCAGGTGATTGAAGCTTGTGTAGCAACGGTTGCGGGCCGTGTGCCAGTTATTGCCGGGACTGGTTCAAATAATACGATTGAAGCGATAGAGTTTACACAACATGCTCAGAAAGCTGGCGCAGATGCTGCACTTGTTGTTACACCATATTACAATAAGCCAAGCCAAGCAGGTCTCTTTGCACACTTTAAAGCGCTACATGATGAAACAGATGTGCCAATCATAATTTATAATATTCCTGGTCGATCTGTTGTTGATATGAGTGTCGAAACAATGACGGCTCTTTTTGAGCTGCCGCGTATTGTCGGTGTTAAAGATGCCACAGGTGACCTTGACCGTTGTGCAAGCCAGCGTGCTGCAATGGGGCCGAAATTCATGCAGCTTTCAGGCGAAGATTCTACTGCACTGGGCTTTAATGCTATGGGCGGTGTGGGCTGTATCAGTGTTTCAGCCAATGTTGCACCGCGGTTGTGTGCGGAGTTTCAAGAAGCAACGTTAGCAGGCGATTATGCGAAGGCTTTAGAACTTCAAGATAAATTGCTTCCATTGCACCGTGCAATGTTTATGGAGCCTAGCCCTGCACCCGCCAAATATGCAGCGTCATTGCTTGGGCTCTGTGGTGTTACCACGAGGATGCCAATTTTACCGGTTAGTGATGCTACACGTGCTGTTCTCGCTTCAGTCATTTATGACCTCGGCCTTGCCCCTGCTGAGTTAGGGTAACTTATGGCGCCCAAGAAGAAAAAAGATAAGGCGCCGTCACGCATAGCTGCTGATAACCGAAAAGCCCGCCACTTATTCTATATTGAAGAAGAGTATGAGGCAGGCATTGTTCTAACTGGCACAGAGATAAAATCTCTTAGAGGCGGTGAAGCTAATATCAAAGACAGCTACGCCGAGGAAAAGAATGGGGAGCTTTGGCTTATTAATGCCCATATCCCCGAATTTTCTCATGGAAATCGTTTCAATCACCAACCACGTCGTCCGCGAAAGCTTTTGATGCATCGGCGCGAAATTAACCGTCTAGCAGGTTCCATACAGCGCGGTGGTATGACGCTTGTCCCCCTTCGTATCTATTTCAATGATAAGGGTAGGGCTAAGATCATGATTGGCATAGGTAAGGGTAAAAAACTTCACGATAAACGTGAAACTGAGAAACAACGTGATTGGGGGCGCCAGAAAGCGCGTCTTATGAAAGACCATAATTAACCCGTAAAATTCTGATGACCTCAAGAAACGGGAAGTTTTCAAGCGAACGTAACATTATAGCAAGCAATTGACTAGGGTGCTGTAGGGATACGAACGATGATGAAGGACTTGTTTGCGGATTTAAGGCCGTCTATCGAAAATATTAGCGAAGGCGTGAGCCTTTTTCCCGCTTATGCTGATACTGCTGTTTTGATGACGCAAATTGAATCGATAAGTCGACTGGCGCCGTTTCGACATATGCAAACGCCGGGTGGACATAAGATGTCAGTTGCGATGACTAACTGTGGCAAATATGGCTGGGTATCGGGGCCTGCAGGGTATAGTTACTCACCCCGTGACCCTCTTTCCTGCGATAATTGGCCAGATATGCCGGAGTGTTTCCGTGCACTTGCACAGTCTGTTGCTGGTAAGGCCGGTTTTCCCGATTTTGACCCTGATTCCTGCCTGATAAATAGGTATGCCCCGGGAACAAAGTTAACGCCACATCAGGACAAAAACGAACGAGATATGCGTTGGCCCATCGTGTCCGTCTCGATCGGTGTTTCCGCAACTTTTTTACTTTACGGAAATACGCGAGACGGTTCAGCCAAACACATTCTTCTTCATGATGGGGACGTACTGGTTTGGGGTGGCAAAGCTCGACTATATTATCACGGGATTAAAACGATTAAAACAGCGGACCATGCGTTAACGGGTAAGCTGCGATACAATCTAACATTTAGACGGGCTGGCTAAGGTGAGTTCAAGGCGTTAGGAGGTGCCTTAGCTTTGTCCTAATTTTATGAGCCGCCAGACAACTGGCGGCGCATCGGTAATAAAGACTAAAACTCCGTGGTAAGAATTAGACGGAAACTTCTTGCTGGGTTGTAGTCAAAGGTTTCAGCACTATTTACTTTCCAATGAAATTTATTGAATAAGTCAAGCGCTTGGAAGCGAAGTGTTGCCAGGTGTTTTGCAACAATGAATTTTACCGCATACTATAGCTCGTCATATGGAGTTTGGCCGGCTTTTGCGGCGACGAGGGGAATTTGCCTTTATGTGAGTTTAGCTAATATCCGAAAGTTGTGATTGAATTCGAGAAATATAGTGGATGCTGTTAATTTTTTATAAGGTACTGAAAATAATAGATTAAATTTTCTGCGGTAACGTAATAGCAAAGCGAACAGGACTGTCTGGGCCGCCTGCTACGACTTCGTTTCTTCCTATCTTTAACTTTGCTATAGCGTTCATCGAATAGCGACTGAGGGCTTCGCCATTGACTAGAGTACCGTGTGGACTACCAAGATCACGCACATATAGCTCTCCGTCACGTTTCACGACCTCAAAATGATTGTCTGAGAGTTCACGTATGCCGGGAAGTGGAATTTTCAGAGCGTTTGGAGTGGCTACACTATGAGCTGCTTTGGACGTAAAGTTGCTGATAGTAAAAGGAAACTCTTTTAGCTCAATATAGGTAAGAAGTTTGTCAGCAACCAGGCGTGAAATTCCCTCAAGCGTGGCATGATCACTTTTACAAATAGCGGCATCATCGCCACGTTCATTCATAATACTTTTGGTAATTGCATAACTGCTTCTTAGGCGAGAAGCCAGTGTGTTGACCACGTGCCGAACAAGTGGGTCCGCGAAGCTTCTTCGAAAGGATTCTGCATCAATGAATAGCGCGTTGGTAGCTTCAGAAACCTTGGCTGTAACAGAATGTCTTGAGCGTTCAATAACGCTCACTTCGCCGAGTAGTTCGCCGGCCCCGATTGATGCAAGGTGGTGGGCATCGTCGCCATCATGACGCCAAATTTCAACGCGGCCATCCAGCAGCATGTAGATGCCGGCGCTTTCGCTGCCTTGCTTGTAGATGGTGTCACCAACTACGAAGCTTACAGGTTTTCCAAAGTTCCCGTCAGCCTGTGTCATATAAACCTCACTATAAGGTACTCTAGTATATGAGTTTTTTAAAATTATGCAACTTGACATAAATCAATGTTAATAATCGTTTGCAATCGCAAAAACTTGGTGGTAGAGCCTGTGAAATTCATCGTTAATAATAATTCTTAATATTGTTTTGGTTAGGAGCCCCACGTGAGAAAACCTCTTGTTACGCAAACAGCCATCATGGCTTTGATGATAGGTGCGGCAGCAGTGCAGGCAGATGCAACAGCTGATGGTGCTGAATTTGCGCTTGTTGATATTGCGATGGAGCGTATTCAGGTTATCGGTAAAAACGTGGACCGAGCTAATGTAGTTGGATCAGCGACACGCCTGAACCCTGAAGATTTGGCTAAATTCAAGTATGCAGACATAAATCGTACACTGCGGTTGGTACCAGGTGTGAATATCCAAGAAGAAGACGGATATGGTTTACGCCCTAATATTGGTCTTCGTGGCTCTGGTGTTGAACGTTCTGCAAAAATTACGCTGATGGAAGATGGTGTTCTAATTGCGCCGGCACCGTATGCTGCACCGTCTGCTTATTATTTCCCTACCTCAGCTCGGATGGAAGCTGTTGAGGTTCGTAAAGGATCCGCTGCAATTAAATTTGGGCCAAGGACAGTGGGTGGGGCTATTAACCTTGTTAGCCGGTCAACCCCAGATGAATTTGGCGGGTTTTTAGATGCTCGTATGGGTGAAAATGGCCTGCGCACATTCCATGCTATGGCAGGTGGGTCATCTGAGTTTGTGGACGGTCTTATCGAAGTTTACGATAGTAATAACGACGGATTCAAACGAATTGGAAACAGCAGTGCTGATACCGGATATGATGTGGAAGATTATCTTGGTAAATTACGCCTCCATACGGGTGCTGATGCTGAAATTCAGCAGTCGCTTGAGTTTAAGTTTTCAAAAACAGATAATGATTCAAATGAAACTTATCTTGGTCTGACACAGGCTGATTTTGATGCTGACCCCTATCAGCGGTACGCTGCAAGTGCGCTTGATAACATTGATACTGAGCACAAACAGTATCAGTTAACGCACGAGATTGAATTTGGTGGTGGTATTCAAGTTGTGACGACAGCTTACCGCAATGAGTTTTCTCGTGACTGGTTTAAATTCCATGATATGCGCAACGCTGCCGGTGACGGCAATGTGAGCGGCAATAGTGTACTAACGGGCGGCGCGGCAACAGCGACTGAGTTATCTTGGCTTAAAGGTCTGGCTGACAGTTCCGTAGGTGCGATCCGTATTCGTCATAATGCCCGTTCTTACGTTTCAAAAGGCATTCAGTCCTTAATAGCCTTCCCGTTTGAAACAGGGGAGGTGGTGCACGATCTTGAATTGTCTCTGCGGTATCATGAAGACTTGGAAGACCGTTTACAAAATGACGAACGCTATACGGTGACAAATGGTGCGCTAGTGTTTGCTTCTGAAGGTGCAAAGGGGTCAGCAGGTAACCGTATTGTAAGTGCTAAGGCATGGGCTTTCTTTGTACAAGATACTATCAAATTTGGTGATTGGACGGTTGTTCCGGGCGTAAGGTTTGAATCAATTGATCTTGACCGTTCAGATTGGGATGGGGCAGACTCTTCACGTACGGGTGTAGAGAAACAGCGCGATACAGTACATGTAAATACCTTCATTCCGGGCCTCGGTGTGAATTACTCCGTAGATGATAATCTCATGATTACGGCTGGGGTGTTTAAAGGCTTTAACCCTCCGGGCCCTGGCAATCCTAACGCCGAGGAAGAGACAAGCCTTAATATAGAGTTCGGCGCGGTTTATGATGCGAACGGTTTCAATTTTGAAGGCATGTTCTTCTATTCGGATTATGCCAACATTCTTGGTACATGCACAAGTTCCTCTGGCTGTACTGGAGGAGAGATCGGTGACCAGTTTAATGGCGGGGAAGCTCGTATATGGGGGCTGGAGCTTCTTGCAAGCTATACCGCGGAATTAAGTGGTGAATGGCAAGTGCCTCTGTACCTAAATTACACATACACAGATGCTGAATTCAGTACTGCGTTTGAAGATAGCTTCTGGGGTGATGTGCAAGAAGGCGATGCATTCCCATATTTATCGCAGCATCAATTTACGGCAAGCGTTGGTGTAGTAAATGATAAATTGAATGCTAACATTCAGGCTAATTATGTATCTGCGTCCCGGACCGATGCAGGTTCAGGCACTATTCCTCTTGCAGAGAAAGTTGATGGACGCGTGGTATTGGACGCTTCGGTTAGCTACCAAATGCTTGATGAAGTGTCAGTATATGTGACTGTTGATAACCTGCTAGATAAACAATACTCGGTCGCACGTCGTCCGATTGGTCTACGCCCAGGCAAGCCGCGTACAATGGTTGGCGGCCTGAAAATAACTTTTTAAAGTTAAGTGAGTTTTAGATAGGAAAGGGAGGTTTTGCCTCCCTTTCCTTGTTTGGTATTAGGCTGTTTTCTAAGGTTCAATGAAGAACTGTTAATATTCATCAGTTGTTCATGGTTGCTTTCCTATGAGGAGCCGCAGTGGTAGGCAACCGTAGCTGCCATGCGTTACAGACGTACTTTATATTGGGGGATCAACGTGGTTTTTTCTGCTGCAACTCACACAGCTATGATTGCTTTATTGGTGGGTACCTACGGGCCTGTGGTGGCGGAGGAAGAGGTTGGTTTTAAACCAATTTTAGTTGCGGCTGAGCGTATTCAGGTGATTGGGCAACATTCTGATCGAGCGACGATTGTTGGTGCTGCAACCCGGCTTGACGCAGCAGACCTCGAAAAGTTTGGGCATACTGATATTAACCGTGTTTTACGCGTGGTTCCCGGTGTGAACATCCAAGAAGAAGATGGTTATGGTTTGCGGCCAAACATTGGCCTTCGTGGTTCTGGTGTGGAGCGGTCCGCAAAAATCACGTTGATGGAAGATGGTGTTTTGATTGCACCTGCACCTTATGCTGCACCTTCAGCTTATTATTTCCCGAATGTAGCCAGAATGCAGGCAATTGAAGTTCGTAAAGGCTCTGCTGCAATTAAGTTTGGGCCGCGCACTGTGGGTGGCGCGATTAATATGGTGAGTCGTTCAATTCCTGAGGAGTTTACAGGGTTTGTTGAGGGTAAAATAGGAGAGGATGGTCTTCATACCGTCTATGGATCTGTGGGGGCTTCCTCTGAAAATTTTGGCGTACTTGTGGAGCTATATGATGGACATAGTGACGGCTTTAAGAAGTTGCCTAGCGGTGGCGATACAGGCTATGACGTTCAAGATTATCTAGTAAAATTTCGTGTACGAACTAGCCCTGATGCGGAAATTCGACAGTCTCTTCATTTTAAATTTTCCAAAACTACTAATGATTCCAATGAAACATATTTGGGTTTGACTCAACGTGATTATGAAATTGATCCATTTCAACGCTATGCGGCAAGCCAGAACGATAATATCGACACGGATCACAAGCAGTATCAACTAACATATGAAGCTGATTTTGGTGGTGCGCAGTTTATTGTAACAGCTTATCGCAATGAATTTGAACGAGATTGGTTCAAGTTTCATGACATTCGTAGTGCTTTTGGGACGAGCAATGTCAGCAATAGTTCTTTGTTTTTTGATAATACTGCCGAAATATTACCGGCGTTTGCACCACAAATTGAGCAAGCCTGGGTAACGGGAGAGCTAGATAGTGACGAGGGCGCAATTCGCTTGAGGCATAATGCTCGAAAATATTTGGCTAAAGGTATTCAGGCCCTGATTGGTATACCTTTTGAGACCGGCAATTTTACCCATGACCTTGAGTTTTCGGTACGTTACCATGAGGATTATGAAGATCGCTTGCAAAATGATGAGCGATTCACTCTAGAAAATAATATGCTTAACCAGTCGTCGGTCTCGGCACAAGGTAGTGCTGGGAATAGATTGGTAAAGGCTGATGCTTGGGCATATTTTGTGCAAGACACTATACAGTTTGGCAAATGGACGTTTGTTCCGGGTGTCCGTTATGAGGCAATTAATCTTACACGTACCGACTGGGCGGGGGATGATCCACTTCGTACAGTAACTGATTTTGCGAGCGTGACAGCAAGCAATCTAACAGCGTTTGTACCGGGTCTCGGTGTAAGTTACGCAGTTGACGATAACTTATTGCTATCCGGAGGCATATTTAAGGGGTTTAATCCTCCTGCACCGGGTGAGAAACTCGCCGAGGAAGAAACGAGCTTAAATGTTGAAGTAGGCTTTATCTATGACAAGAGTAGCTTCAATATTGCAGGTGCAGCTTTCTATTCAGATTATAGTAATATCATTGGTACTTGTACGCTTTCGATTTCATGTTTTGGTCTTGAGTTGGATGCACTTGTTGCTGATGAATCTGGTTCGCCTGTTGATGCAGGAGAAAGTGTCGATGTCGGGGATCAGTTTAACGGTGGTGCAGCTACTGTCTGGGGCCTAGAGCTGGAGGCTGGTTATACATTTGATCTAATTAACGGTTGGATTGTGCCGGTAGATGCTACTTATACCTATACAGACGCTCAGTTTGATACTTCCTTTACTGACAGCTTTTGGGGAAGTGTAGAGGCTGGCGATGATTTTCCCTATCTATCTAAGCATCAAGTTACAAGCAGTATTGGTATTGTAAATGATGCTTTTGCATTGAATGTGCGTGCAAATTATGTGGCTGCCTCGCGTTCAGAGGCAGGGTCTGGCGATATTGAAGAGTATGACCGAATAGACGCTCGTGTGGTGTTTGACGCCTCAGTTAGCTATCAGTTGTCAGACAATGTCTCTATCTCAGCAACTGTCGATAATCTTTTTAATAAAGTGTATCTTGTTGCTCGTCGTCCTATTGGTTTGCGCCCGGGTAAGCCGCGCACGCTCATTGCTGGCGTCAAGGTTTCATTCTAGGCTATATTGTGAAGTGAGTGCTGCGGGTCCGTTTAATCCGCCTATAAAAACAACCAAATATTGTGACTTTAGCAAAATTTTAGGGAATTTATGTTGGTATATAAGGGTGTTTATTTGGGAGAGTCGCTTTATGTCAATACAGTTTCCCCATTCCTCTAAGCGTACTGACCGCCTAGCAAAACCCTATGCAGCTACAGCTACTGCGATGCGTCCTGGATTGGTGCGTGCTGTTAGAGATGCTGTTGAAACAGGGGACATTCCTGCCGCCACATATTTTTACCGAGTGGTAGCAGGTCCGCTCGCAGCACAAAGATTGTTGGAAAAAAATGCTCTTGCCGAGCTTAAGCGTTGGTTAGTGCAAGAACCTTAACTCGGAACTGTTCGTTGTACTCACGGCTCCCTCCTGAAAAGTGACGTACTATAAGTTCTGAGTAAGCAGCGGCGATGTATCCCCCACATCGCCGTTTGCACGTGTTGGGTCTAGGCTGATATAATAGGCGCCGAATAATACTCGACTTTTGGCATTGGTTCATAGAAATGGTGTAACAATGCGCGCCATTCTTGATATTTGGCTGATTGTCTAAATCCTTCAGTGTGATGTGCCCGCGATTCCCAATTTACAAGCAGGATAAATTGGTTGGTAAAATCGAGGGAACGCCGCACCTCCATTCCATAAAACCCGGGCATAGTTGCTATTATATCTTTGGCTTTGGCCATCGCCACTTCAAACGCCTGTTTTTCATTTGTTTTAACATTCAGGACCGCAACTTCCAATATCATTATTGAGCAACTTTTTTCATTTCTGTCAGAGCAGTGAGGAACATTTTTTCGGTTAGCACGCCTGTATTCACGTTATAGCGTGAACAATGGTAGCTATCGACGAGCTTTAGGCCGTTTGGCAAAGTATGAACAGCGGCATGGGAAAATTTATAGTGTGCGAGGGTAAGTCCAAATGTTCGAAGTGTTGTATCATGTGCTATTTTTCCAAGCGCGAAAATGGCCTTTAAATTGGTCATCTTTTCGATAAGGGCAACCAGAAAAGGACGGCAATTATTGACCTCGGCAGTCGTTGGCTTGTTTTGAGGTGGTACGCAGCGAACAGCATTTGTGACGAGAGTATTTTTGAGCTCGTAGCCATCACGAGGATCGTTAGTGTTTAAGTTGTTAGACCATCCGAGTGCATCTAACGACTTATAAAGAAGTTCACCTGAAAAGTCGCCGGTAAAAGGTCTGCCTGTTTTGTTTGCACCTTTTAAACCGGGGGCTAACCCTAGTATCATTTGGCTTGCATCTATGGGGCCAAAGCTTCGCACTGCGCCATTAAAAAAGTCTGGATGAGCATTTTGATTATCTCGGCGAAAAGCCACCAGCCTGGGGCAGCGAGGGCACTCTATTTCTGGTTCTGCGGGATGGTCTGTCATGTTTTTGTGTATGGGCATCCCTAGTTCTTTATCTGTATTATTAAAAAGGCGGCTACATTGGCCGCCTTTATCTAATTTGGTCAAGAAATTTGATTTCTATT
>CAXBKT010000124.1:0-11293 GCA_963976155.1 uncultured Kordiimonadaceae bacterium
GTTAACCGAACCACCGTCCACATCTCCCTTCCATCCAACAATGTCAAAGAGCAAATCGTTCTCTCCTCACGCCCTCCAGCTATTGGCTGGCGTTAGGGTCGAACTTACCGTCGGGCCGTTCCGTTGAGCGGCGCGCCCCGTTGGTGTGAGGCGGGTTATAGGGGTGCTTTGCGAACCTGTAAACACCTTTTTTGCAGTTTTATTAAAAAACCACACGGACCTTACCAAATCCCTAATTTTGCATATAAAAGGTTACTTATTTAGGCATTTTGAGTAATATTATTACACAACAATGACTTGAGCGCGGAGATGCTGGGCAATTCAGAGTGTGAATCACATATTGAAACGAACCCAAATTACCAAAACGAACAGAATCGTATCCCCAAAAACCTCATTAGAGCTCAAAAACACAGCTGCTAGAAACCGATTCCTGGCCCGACATACATCAGAACCTTTCCTCCTTGTAGAACCGTGGCATTCACAGCCCCTATATATATAAAGAGTATATGGTCCTAAAATCTGACTAGGAATCGGACAGATGCTTCAGAAGTAGTCGCGTATTACTGGCCGAGGAGGCATTATTTGGCCAAACAGCATAGATTGGAATCGATTCTACCTGCCATTCAGGCAAAACCTCAACGAGCCTTCCTGATTCTAACAGGTCATCAACAAAAAGTGCCGGAGGGGTCGACAGACCAAGTCCTTGAAGAGACAACTGCGCCATCGCGTCCACACTGTTCACACTGATTCTACTGGTGAAATCTACTTGGATGCGTTCTTGGCCCTTTGTTAGAGTCCGATGACTTGGTAACATACTATGCTTCACCCAAGACCAACCAGCCAAATCATCAGGTAAAGACGGAGCCTGACGTGCAGCGTAATAACTGGGTGAACACACTAGCTTACGCTCGACCTCTCCTAAATGCCGCGACATGAGCGCACTATCCTCCATGTAACCGGCACGAATCGCAAGATCAATACCCTGCTCAACAAGGTCCTGACGCTTATCGGTATAGGTTATAACCAGTTCGACATCTGGAAAAGCAACCTTGAAGGTTGCCAGTTTCTTGGCAAATAGACCTCGGGTCAAAGACGTGGGAACAGTTATTCGAAGGACGCCGGTTGGGGTTGAGCGCTTCGAAGAGACAAGGCCTAGCCCCTCTTCCGCAGCAGCAAGCATAAGCTCGGCATGCTTGAATAGCATTGCTCCCTCAGAGGTTAATGAAAGCTTTCGTGTAGAACGGTAGATAAGTGCATTTCCCACACGCCCCTCTAGTTGGCTAACGTGATAACTAATAACAGAAGGGGAAAGGCCAAGTTTTTCTGAAGCAGCTTTAAAAGACCCGCGTCGGATCGTTTCTGCAAATATTGCCATCGCTCGAAGTTCGCCGATCAATACAATCATCCTGTCGAATAATAAACTCAAATTATCACACATAATAGAATTTACTAACTCACATTAGAATAGGCAATACGCAATCCTCTATATAAAGGAATATGGATGTCTACCCTACTAGCCATGTGTCTGTTCTCTCTGACTATGTCAATCACCCCTGGACCAGTGAATATCATCGTCTGTTCAACAAGCATAAACCATGGCTTCAAGAGAGCTTTGCCCTTCGTTTCAGGTGCGACGATGGCCTTTACACTTTTAGTTGCAGCGCTAGGCGCTGGTGTTGGTAGTTTTTTATCGCAATACCCAACAGTCCTTGAGCTTCTAGGGTATTGTGGCGGCGCGTTTCTTTGTTACATCGGATACCAAATAGCGATATCTGACGCAGTAGTTTCAAAAGCTCAAAAACCACCCGCAACATTCTTAGACGGTGCGCTCTTACAACTCTTAAACCCAAAAGCATGGGCAGCATGCCTAGCGGGCATCACCACATTCAAGCTAGGCGGCAATACCGACTTACTAATAAAGTTCGTCGGCATCTATTTCGTAATCTGTTATTTGGCCATTGCGCTATGGGCATTGGTCGGCAGCCACGCTAAAATACTATTGCAAACCCCTAAGCATATAGAGATGTTGAATATCGTAATGGGCGGGGGCCTAATCTTGCTTGCTCTATATATGCAGATGCCACAATAAATTAGCAGAAACCAAGCTTGCTCCAGCGTTTAAACTATTTCGCCTTAACTGATAGCCTAGGCACGGCCTCGCCGCCCAATATGTGAAAATGTAAGTGCGGTACTGTCTGGCCGCCATCGTGGCCCGTATTTGTCAGAAGGCGAAACCCACTATCTTTGATCTTCATTTTCTCGGCCACCTCATGGATTGCACGTAGGAGGCCAAGCTGCTCTTCCAGGCTGGCATGTTCAGTAAAACTAATGAAGTTATTATAAGGTCCCTTCGGAATCACCAAAACATGGACCTTTGCCCTAGACCGTATATCCCAAAACGCCAACGCATAGTCATTTTCATAGACTATGTTTGCAGGAAGTTCCCGCCGAAGTATACGAGCAAACACATTGCTTTGATCGTAGGGCGCTGTTGCATCAACCGTTTTTTCATCCAGAGGTGGTTGGTCATCAGCCAGTAGTGGCATAACAATTGTGCCAAGAAGAAACACCTGAATGAATAGGCGCCCTATAATCTTTACTACCACAACACATTCTCACACAATAAATGCCTAATCCTCAGAAAAAAGCAGCTTCATTTTAATTTCGCTTCCCTTCTTCCCCTACAACGAATGAGAAAGCTGATTGCTTACTTTTCGGCTGAAGCTTTTTAGAAATACCTTTTTCAAACTTCCGCTGCTGCTCATTCCGCATAATCTGCATTGTGCCAGCTTCCTTGAACTCCGCAACAGTTTGGTTCATTGCATCGTTAAACCAACGGTCAAAAAGTAATGTTGTATCACCTCGTGCCTTCATTGTTGGTGAAAATGCCCCACCCATTTTACTGGCGTCATAGCCCTTTGGAGTGCCTGGCAGTATCGTATTCACAACCAAGCTTGCTAGAGAAAGGCCAACTGCCTCTATACCTTTAGGTGCTGGAGCAGCCTTAAACGCTAGTGTTGGGGTTGCGTGCACCAAGCTACGGTTCACCAAATTTTCATCCATGCCAACTGCTGCGCGGGCTACCTGCCCAAGAAACAGCCTGTTTTCATAGTCTGACATATCCATACCTGCTGCATCTTTTTTTAGGGAACCTATAATCCAGTCTGCAGCTGATAAAACAGAACCATCCTTCAAAACAATATAGCTATCACGGAGGTCCGCACCTTCGGGTAATTTTTTCTCGCTGTTCGTGCCCCGGGGAAATACTGGCACTGATAGAGGCCCTTTCGGTGTGTTGTACTGCACACTTTGAGCGGACCGCGTCTCAGCAGTAGCCTCGTCATTTGCAGAGGCTGGCATCGCTGCTGCCCCTAATATGATGAGACTAGCTACAAAACTAAGGATAATAAGAGTATTTTTTAATGAGAGACCCATTGCTTCTTTTCTCTTTTTTACTGTCGTGTTACCCTTAATAGATAAAAAATTTCTGTAAAACAATAATTTTATGAGAAACTTCGATGAATCCTGTATCTAAAAACCTCATCTACCTGAAATGGATCATCTATTTACTGATACTTATTGTGGGGAGCGCGCCATTTTTCTATTTCTGGTGGCCAGAATCCGAAGCTTTCTTCCGCCAACACGAAATCCTTTCCAAATACGGTGGTGTTTCTCAGCTTGCCACTTGGCAGCAAATCTTGGGCTTTTTTGTGGCATTCCTGCCCTCAGCGACTTTATGTTGGGCACTGGTATTGGTACTTGAACTTCTAAACCGCCTTAAAGCAGGCCAATGGTTTGACGAACCAACAGAAAAATTATGTTACACTTTTAGTAAAGTAATGCTTTGGTTTGCGATTATACAATTTCTTCACAGAACCATACTAGTCCTCGTTATCACCATCACGAATGCGCCAGGTGATCGACATTTGGCAATCAATTTTTCCTCTGATGATTTGTTTGCGCTGGTTCCTGTTATCTTTGCACTTATCTTCGCCCACATCATTAGCCTAGCCCGGGAACAACGGGATGAGCTAAAACAAATTGTATAAGGCGGGACAGTAACCATGACGATTACGGTAAAGCTGGATGTTGTACTCGCAGAGCGCAAAGTTAAATCAAAAGATTTAGCGGCTCATATTGGTATTACAGAAGCCAATCTCAGCTTATTAAAGTCCGGAAAAGTAAAAGGCGTGCGCTTTGGAACCCTTGAAGCAATATGCTCATACCTAGATTGCCAACCTGGAGATATTCTCATTTTCGAACGTGAAAATTAACCCGCGCCCCCTCAAAAAAGCATTATACCTTTTTGTTAAGAACATGGGATATATAGTAGGTAATCACACACGTTCAGGAGTAATGAATACGAGATGTTAGGTATTCTAAAAGACGAAAAAACCGCCAAGGGCATGGAGCAGAAAACTCACTCCGAGAAACAAGAACTAAAACGGCGCAAACCCAAAATTGGCTTGGCACTTGGTGCAGGTGTGGCGCGCGGCTGGACACATATAGGCATTATTCGCGGCTTAGAAGCTGAAGGCATTGTACCTGACGTTATCGCAGGCACCTCAATTGGTGCAGTGGTGGGCGGTGCTTATGCCAGCGGCAACCTTGATGAAATTGAAGAATGGGCCAGGGGATTAAAAAACAATAGTTTTTTTCGTTTCTTGGACCTGAAACTGGGTGGTAGCGGTCTATTCGGTAGCGACAAACTCAATAACCTCATGACTGAAAAATTTGGGGCTATGCGCTTAGAGGACCTCCCTATCCCTTTCACTGCGATAGCTTGCGAACTAAAATCTGGCCACGAAGTCTGGCTCAAAAATGGCAGCATGTCAGACGCCATCCGGGCGAGCTTTGCGATGCCTGGTGTATTCGAACCACAAGAAATTAACGGCCAGTGGCTAGTAGACGGCGCTCTGGTGAACCCTCTCCCAATATCCATATGCCGCGCAGAGGGCTGCGACCTCATCATCGCCATCAATTTATCTGAAGACATTTATGGTAGTGCCCGCGCAAAAAGAAAGGGCGCATTGTCTACAAGTGAATACGGCGTTTACCCTGAAAGCGATGGCACACCCGAAGTAGACGGCAAAGGAAATCGATCAATTGTTCGTCGCCTTTTTGGCCATAAAAAAGACGCGCCCAGTATGTTCTCGAATATGGTTGCCAGCATCAACATAATGCAGAACCGGCTAGCACGCTCCCGTATGGCTGGCGATCCCGCTGACATATTACTGGCACCACGATGTGGCCATGTTGGTTTAATGGAATTTCACAGAGCCGATGAGTTGATTGATGAAGGCAGACAATGCCTTGAAGTGAATTTACCCCAGCTGAGGGACGTTCTCGCGATTGTAAATCATCGCATGAACTGTTAATAGGCGGAGTGAGTAAAAAATTGAAAATTCTCTACCATCACCGTGTTGCGGCGCAAGACGGACAAAGTGTCCATATCCAGGAGCTTACCAAAAGCTTTTCAGATCTAGGACACGAGTTAGTTTTTATTGGTCCATCGCTACAACCCAAAGAATTTGGTGAGCAAAACAAATTGCTTGCGATGGTGCGGCGAGCTTTGCCTAGTTTTGCCCAAGAGGCTCTTGAACTTCTTTATGATCTTTACGCCTACAGGAAATTGCTCGCTGCTTATAAAGAACACCAACCTGATATTCTATATGAGCGCCATAACTTATTTCTTTCCGCAGGCCGCAAACTGAAGAAAAAAACAGGTATCCCCTATCTCCTTGAGGTAAATGCGCCGCTGACTGAAGAACGCTCTGCACATAGTGGTTTAAAACTTGTCTCCATTGCCCGCGCCATCGAAATCCGCACTTGGTGCGCCGCTGATAAAATTTTCCCTGTATCCGATGAACTTGCGAATAACCTGCGGAGCGTAGGTGTTCAGGAAGACACCATAAAGGTCCTCCATAATGGTATCAATCATCAGGATTATGAGACAGTTGACCCTAATAAAGTTCGCGATAATTTTGGTCTAAAGAACAAACTCGTACTTGGCTTTACCGGTTTTGTCAGAGAGTGGCACCGACTGGATAATATTATCTCACTGATCGCAGAATTCAATGAAACAGACAGTCCTCATTTATTAATCGTTGGTGATGGCCCAGCAATAGAAGCTTGTAAGGCGCAAGCAGTTGACCTTGGCGTCGAAAACAGAGTTCATTTTGCTGGCTTTGTGGGACGAGCCCAAATCCCAGAATATCTAGCGGCAATGGACATTGCACTACAGCCTGCTGTTACAAGTTACGCTAGTCCGCTAAAGATATTCGAATATATGCGATCAAGTCTGGCAATTATTGCACCAGACCAACCTAACATCCGCGAAATTCTCACCGATGGAGAAGATGCACTGCTATTTTCCCCAGACGATGAATATTCCTCCGCAGAGAAAATTCGAAAACTCGTAAAAGAACCTACTTTGCGAAAGAAACTAGGCAGGGCGGCCAGATCAAGTATTGACACCAACGGCTTCACATGGCGCCAAAATGCCATAAAAATAATAGAAATTGCATCTGATGTAATTCAAGAAAGAAACAGTCTGACCTAAGCCATACTGATATATTCTTTCAGGGCATCAGCTTCTTGTTCAGCTTCCTGCATGCGTTCCTTGACCACATCCCCGATTGAAATCATCGCAATAAGCCTTCCCTCATCCAACACAGGAATATGGCGAATACGCCTCTCCGTCATGATAGTCATCAAGTGTTGTATCGTATCGGTTTTATTACAAGTAAACACAGACTTGGTCATCAGTGTTTCAACTTTATCAGAGAGGACATCGCCCCCCTTGATTGCCAGTCCTCGCATCACATCACGTTCAGAGATAATACCGGCTAGTTCATCACCTGACATAATTGGTATTGCCCCAATCCGCCGCGTACCCAGCAGTTTGGCGACTTCAAGAACGTCACACCCAACATTAAGAGAGATAATTTCTGAGCCTTTATACTCCAGAATTTTGGATACGTTCATATCTTTCCCCTTTTGTTTGATAATTTTAGTATGCCTTCTTTTTTCCGAACAATCAAAACTCCAGTTAAATAAATCTTCAGTTTAGGTGTGATCAGCCGGTTGTCTTATAGGAAACCTACACTTGGGTGTGCTGAGATGCCGCATCAAGTAAGCTTGATATTATACGGCTTTCTACATTAGAGCTTGGCTGAGATAGTATGATCGAGAACAAATGCTTCCCATCTTGGGCTCTGTGAGGAGCTCAAACAAATTCATACTCTAATGGACCCATAACAGATTGACCTAATTCCATGTCAGAAATTAAAAAAACGATATTACAAATTGCCGCGGCCTGCATTGGCTTAAGTATAGTTTCCTATTTTCTCGTTGTTATCTATATGGATTTCAAAGGATTTGAACTTTCCACGCACGGCCACATAGCTGCAATGCTTGCTATCTTCTTCACATACAGTGTAGGTGCTGGTCTCATGGCTCTCTTGTTTTTCTCAAACAAGCATGGCCATGATGCACAAGTGCATAACATTTTGAAGAAAGATAACCCCGATCAAAATGACGGGGATAAGTAAAAGGGTTTAATAACGTGTCCGAAAATGATCTGAACAGCTTTCTTACCCTTGTAAAAGAAGTATGGAGAGATGGTCTCTATGGTATTGATATTGGCCAGATCATTATTGCTGTTGGGATACTGTTATTCTTCCTTCTTGCTCGCGATATTTTCACGAGGACATTCGTATCTCGAGTAAAGAAATGGGCATCAAAAACTGAAACTGATATCGATGATACAATTATTGAGGCCATTGAGGCGCCAATAAGGTTTATCCCACTTGTAATCGGGATATTCTTTGCCTCCAGTTCACTAGATCTAGGTGAACAAACGGAGGTTTTCTTTTCCAAGCTAAATCGGTCCCTAATTGCATTCACTATCTTTTGGGCCCTTTACCGCGCATCAGCACCTGTCGGAGAGCTACTACAACGCGCTGACAAATATTTGACGCAGGCCATGATTTCTTGGCTCGCCAAAGCTATAAAAATCATTTTTGCCGTACTTGGTGGTGCTACCATCCTAGAAATTTGGGGTATTGAAGTTGGGCCGCTAATAGCAGGTCTAGGGCTTTTTGGAGTTGCCGTAGCCCTTGGTGCGCAAGATCTTTTCAAGAATTTAATTGCTGGACTTTTTGTAATTGGCGAACGACGTTTTCATCCTGGTGATTGGATATTAGTCCCAGGAATAGTCGAAGGAACAGTAGAACATATTGGCTTTCGTACAACTATGGTACGCCGGTTTGACAAAGCTCCGGTTTATGTCCCGAATACAGATTTGGCCGATAACGCTGTCACTAACTTCTCCAGAATGACTTTCCGCCGCATCAAGTGGGTCATTGGACTACGGTATGATTCAACTAGTAAACAGCTTGAAAATGTACGCGCAGGCATCGCACAGTACATTGACCAAAATAAGGATTTTGCACGTCCAGAGGATACATCTACCTTTGTGCGTATTGACCAATTTGGCAGCAGTTCAATAGATATAATGCTCTATTGCTTCACCAATACAACTGACTGGTTAGAATGGCTTGCTGTTAAAGAACGCCTTCTTCTACAAATCAAGCGTATCGTGGAAGAAGCTGGAGCAGATTTCGCCTTCCCAAGCCGCTCTCTATATATTGAAGCCGTGGGCGAAGACGTTGAAACTATCCCTCTACCACATTAGGGTATTGCTCCAAAAGTCTATCAAGTAACAGCCTCTTTTAAGGACACTCCATGACGGAACGCAGACGCGCCACTATTCGCACAATTCCTCAACCCTCAGACCTAAACCTCAATGGCAATATCTTTGGTGGCTGGGTTCTTGCACAAATGGATTTGGCGGGCGGTGATGTCGCAAGCCGCAGAGCTCGTGGCCCTGTTGCAACAGTGGCTGTTGAAACAATGAAATTTCATATTCCAATTGAGCTAGGTGATGTCATCAGCATTTACGCAGATGTTGAGAAAGTCGGAACGACATCAATGACAATCGCTATTGAAGTGTTTGCTGAACGAGGTATTGAGCGTTCAAACCATAAGGTTACAGAAGGCCGTTACATATTCGTTGCTATCGACAACAAAGGTCAACCACGCCCAGTGGACGGATAACCTTTTCATGACTTATTGTTGGGGAGCCTTGGTCTCGGCATCAGGTTTCCCAATAGGAATACCATTTCTATCCAACTCTGCAGTGCAGTGGTTTGCTATACTATCCAAGAGCTCTCTGCTTTCCGGCTTAAGTTCACCACGTGACAGCTGAACTGACAGGTCAAGGTAGCGTGCATAATCCAGCCTTTTTTGGAACTCGCTTACAGTACATTCGCAAAGTGGCTTACAGGTTGCCTCACCAAAACCAGGCACACAATCATTCTCGCAGCGCTGGTAATCAAGGTCCAGCAGCTCTTTCGGGATTATATTCTGGCTAGACTGCGCTACAGCAGCACCACTTGCACAAAACCCCAACACCATCAGTGTACTCTTAATGCCCCTACCCACGACCTGCTCCTAAAAAATTTACCAGCTTACCTCTCGACAAGCATGTAACACTCTTCCATATAGTGAGGGAAAGTAAACAGGAATAAAAGGGTCAAAAAATGGCAACAGCAACTTTTGGCGCAGGCTGCTTCTGGGGTGTTGAAGAAATATTCCGTACAACAGACGGCGTCAGTGATACAGCCGTCGGCTATACAGGCGGTGCAAAAGACCAACCTACCTACCAAGAAGTATGTTCAGGCAACACAGGCCATGCAGAAGTAGTTCAGGTACAATTCGATCCGGAGAAAATTTCATACGACAAGCTTATCGATATCTTTTTTGATAACCATAACCCTACCCAGTTAAATATGCAGGGGCCAGATGTCGGTACACAGTATCGTTCCGTCATTTTCGTTGAAGACGAAGAGCAAAAAAAGATTGCTGAACAAAAGAAAGAAGTGCTCGCCGCTTCAGGTCGGTTTAAAAAAGAAATTGTAACCTTAATTGAACCTGCAACAGCTTTTTGGCCCGCTGAAGACTATCATCAAAAGTACTTACAAAAACGTGGTCTATCCAGCTGTCATATTTAGCCGCAGCCATGGGCGGTAGCTTGTGCTACCGCCAAAAACGTTTTAAGCCGCCTGTTCTTCTAGAGAGCACGCCTTACACAACCCACGTAGCTCTAGTGTTTGACGATGTATTTTAAAATTCGCCTGTTCGGCTGCAGTTGTTACAGCTGCATCAAGTGCATCTGTAGTTACCTCATCAACCGTTTCGCATTTATCACAGATCAAAAACTGACTGATATGCTGGTCACCAGGGTGTGGGCATCCAACATAAGCGTTCAGCGATTCTATTTTATGAACAAGGCCCTCTTCCATTAGGAAGTCAAGCGCACGGTATACCGTAGGCGGCTTTGCAGAGCCGCCTTCATTGGCTAGCTGATCCAAAAGGTCATAGGCTTTAACGGCTTTATGATTTTGCCATATCATCGTAAGAATACGACGACGAAGTTCCGTAAAACGTGATCCACGCTCCGCGCAAATACGCTCTGCATCCGCAACAGCTTTATCGATGCATGCACCGTGATCATGTTTATGTGCCACAATATTCCCCTTAACAGTCATTTCCACGATCATAAACCGTATTTTATAGCGTGACCAGCCTTAGCCTATCACGCATGGACATTATTTAAATAATACCGCTTCCCCGCGGCGCAAGTGTAACATGCCTGTGTGTCGCCACCGACAACACAAGCCCAAAGGCAATTGCCCACGTAAGCATCGCTGAACCACCATAAGAAATAAGCGGTAAAGGCACCCCTACAACAGGCATCAAACCCATCACCATGCCTACATTAATAAACACATAAAGGAACAAAGATACGGCTAACCCCGAGGCCATCAATCGCCCAAACTGGTTACGGCATCCAATACCAATCAGCAATCCATATCCAAGGACTGCAGCGTATAAAAGCAATACTATCATGGCGCCGAGCAGACCAAATTCCTCCACCAGCACTGTAAAAATAAAGTCTGTTTTCATTTCAGGCAAAAAATTCAAATGACTCTGCGTACCACCGAGGAAGCCCTTACCAGTTAACCCGCCAGACCCTAACGCAATCTTAGATTGGGTAATCTGATAGCCCGCCCCTAAAGGGTCTGATTCCGGATTTAAAAAGGTCAAAACCCGGCTTTTCTGGTATGTTTTCATCAACTGCCAAACAACTGGAATAGCGGCTGTCACGCTCACGCCCGCAGCAATAAAAAGCCACGCGGGTAACCCGGCAAGGAACAAGACAGCTACG
>CAXBKT010000125.1:0-11230 GCA_963976155.1 uncultured Kordiimonadaceae bacterium
GTGATTTGCCTTGGTAAATCAACCTACGCACGCTGCGGTATCATTGTGAATGTTACCCCGCTTGAGCCAGGCTGGGAAGGCCATGTCACGCTTGAGTTTTCAAACACGACGCCACTACCGGCAAAAATTTACGCTAATGAAGGGGCGTGTCAGTTCCTTTTTTTACAAGGTAATGAGCCCTGCGAAACGGCCTACAGTGACCGCGACGGCAAATACCAAGGCCAGCGCGGCGTGACCCTGCCAAAACTCTAGGTTAATACTTTTCTAACTTTCGCAGTAATTTCTTCTCGTTTGTTGACAAAGTTTTCGTCTTCTAACCTGCTCAATCTTATTGGTGATATATGCCATTCACTAGTCGGTCGTACTTTGCATATTTGGATTTTGAGAAGCAGATACAATGATTACAAAAGATGTTGAAAAATGTATTGATGAAAGTGTTTTGTGCTGGCTCGCAACCACGTCAGGTGACGGTATGCCAAATGTATCCCCAAAGGAAGTGTTTGCAAAAGGAAACGGTAATACATTGGTGATTGCACATATAGCGTCTCCGAAAAGTTACCGAAATTTGCAAGCCAACCCGAAAGCGTGCGTAAGCTTCATCAATATTTTTGTGCAAAAAGGATACAAACTTTCTGGTGAAATTCGGCTTGTAAAAAAATCAGATGTCCAATTTAGCGAGGTTGCCAAACCACTAGTCGCTTTAACGAAAGGCAAGTTTCCAATCAGTGCGGTGATGGAGTTAACAGTGAAGCAAGTTGACCCGATCATTGCGCCCAAATACAAGCTGTTTCCTGATACAACTGAGGCAATGCAAATTGAAAGTGCTATGGAAACATATGGTGTTGCGCCTCAAAAATAGTATCAGACACCTTTATCCATAGAGCACCACAGTTTATACTTGGCTCACGCGCCCTTTCACGCTAACGACAAGTTGCTGCCGTGATATAGCCAAATTCAACAGCTACGAAGGCAGCAACAACCAAATCATAAGGCAAGGTAAATGGAAAAACTGGTTATCACCGGCGGCAAGCGTCTTTCGGGCACAATTGCAATTAGCGGCGCAAAAAATGCTGCTCTGCCGCTTATGTGCACGGCACTTCTAACCGATGAGCCTGTAACCTTTCATAATTTACCTCGCCTCGCAGATATCGCCACACTATCTGATTTGCTGAACCACATTGGTGCAACCGTCACAATTGCCGGTGGCCGCCAACCCAACGTGGTTGGCCGTAGCCTCACGTTTGATGCAAGGCACATTCATGATACTGTAGCACCGTATGATATTGTGCGAAAAATGCGCGCCTCCATTCTGGTGCTCGGGCCGCTTGTCGCACGCGCTGGTGAAGCAATTGTTTCACTGCCTGGTGGTTGTGCTATCGGAAACCGACCAATTGACTTGCACTTGAAAGCCCTCGAGGCACTAGGCGCCAAAATTGAACTTGAACAAGGATATGTCCGCGCGAGTGCACCAAACGGTTTGACAGGCGGCGTTGTCCGCTTCCCGTTTGTATCGGTGGGGGCCACAGAGAATATTCTGATGACGGCAACGCTCGCGAAGGGCACAACCATCATTGAGAATGCCGCGCGGGAACCTGAAATCGCGGACCTTGCTAAATGCCTGAATGCTATGGGCGCGAAAATCACAGGTGCGGGTCATGAAACCATCACGGTTGAGGGTGTAGACAAACTGCACGGTACCGAGCACACGGTGATGCCAGACCGCATTGAAGCAGGGTCTTACGCTGTTGCAGCGCTTATGACGCGCGGCGAGATATTCCTCAAGCATGCGCGTGCCGACGACATGCAAGCAGTACTTGACGCCCTTGTCGAAGCAGGCGGCATCATCGACATTAAAGAAGATGGCATCCATGTAAAATCAAACGGTCACATCAAAGGGTTCAACCTTGTTACACAGCCTTTCCCCGGCTTCCCAACTGATATGCAGGCGCAGTTTATGGCGCTAGCTGCAGTCGCAGACGGTGCGAGTGTGATAACTGAGGCCATTTTTGAAAATCGTTTTATGCATGTACCCGAACTAACGCGGCTTGGTGCCGACATTACCGTGACGGGTTCAAGCGCAACAGTCCGCGGCGTAAAAGAACTTAGGGCGGCGCCCGTGATGGCAACGGACCTCAGGGCAAGTATGAGCCTCGCGCTCGCGGCCCTTGTCGCAGAGGGCGAAACATCTGTTAACAGGCTCTATCATCTTGATCGTGGTTATGAGCATATGGAAGAAAAATTACGCCAAGTTGGCGCAGCGGTTGAACGTGTGACAACTTAGCTCTACATTCTGCAACAGAATGAAATGCCAGATAGACAGGCCCATCTATGAGTAATCCACTTAAACTAATTGCCCAAAGCGAAGAAGACCTCGCTGTAATCTCTACGCTGTTGCAGGACACCACAGTCCGCATTGGTGATATTGCTTGGCTTCCTACTGAGAGGCGCTTCGCTTTTGTGGGTAACCGCTACCGTTGGGAAAAAAAGAGAAGGCTGTTCCGCCGCCCGAAGGGTGAACGTATCCGCACAGCCTTTCATTTTAATGGCATTACCGCAGCACAGCTTCATGGCCTAGACCTTTCAGACAAAGAGACTGTGCTTGATCTTCTGAATATTGAGGCCCATGAAACAGAAACAGGCCATAGCCTTTTGTTGAATTTTTCTGGCGGCACTGCTATTCGGCTTCAAACAGAAGCAATTGATGCTGTTGCAACAGACCTCAGCGAAAGCTGGGAAGCAATAGCAAAACCGTCACACGACTAAATACTATTCGTTAGCCGCAACCAAAATCCCCCATGTGTTGGAGCGTGCGCCATGGACCTGAGTGAAAAATTAGTTTTGGCCTTACCTAAAGGCCGTATTCTTGATGAAGTTATGCCCCTTGTGCGCAAAGCTGGCATCGAGCCAGAAGCAGACTTTGATAATCCAAAGTCCCGTAAGCTTGAGTTTGATACAAACATCAACAACCTTTCGATCATCCGTGTGCGCGCGTTTGACGCTGCTACGTTTGTAGCTTTTGGCGCGGCACATTTAGGTGTAGTCGGCAATGATGTCTTGCAGGAATTCGGCTACTCAGACCTATATTCGCCGCTTGATTTGGATATCGGTCATTGCCGTTTGTCACTCGCGATGCCGGTCGGGGAGGCGGAAGAAGACCCCAAAGAATGGTCACACATTCGGGTTGCTACAAAATACCCAAACATGACCCGTGACTATTATGCTGAGCGCGGTATTCAAGCAGAGTGTATCAAGCTAAACGGCGCGATGGAACTTGCGCCCAAGCTTGGGCTCTCAACCCGTATCGTTGACCTTGTTTCTACGGGTGGCACCTTAAAGGCCAACCAACTTAAGGAAGTTGAGGTGTTAACGCACATTACCTCGCGCCTTGTAGTAAACCGGCCAGCCTTTAAAACTCGGCCTAAAGAAGTAAGCTATTGGATCGACCGTTTCAGAGAGGCTATCAGCGATGGTGCAGCGGCTTAATTCGAACAGCGCGGACTTTGAAGAAAAATTTCAAGAGCTTCTAGGTGCAAAACGCGAAAGCTCGAGCGATGTTAGTGACATCGTGCGAGATATTATTGCGGACGTAAAAACGCGAGGCGATGCAGCTGTACTTGACCTTACGACCAAGTTTGACCGGTTTGATGCCGCAACCAAGGGCTTGCGCATTACTGAAGCTGAGATTGATGCTGCTTGCGAAAAGGTTGATGCCGCGACAATGGAAGCCCTGCAAGTAGCAGCGCACCGCATTCGCGCATTCCATGAAAAGCAGTTACCGGAAGACTTAGATTATGTCGACGAAGTCGGCGTACGCCTCGGGCAACATTGGAAAGCCGTGGAGGCCGCAGGCCTTTATGTGCCGGGCGGGACAGCAAGCTATCCATCTTCAGTGCTTATGAACGCCGCTCCTGCCGCTGTTGCAGGTGTTGACCGTGTTGTCATGGTTGTGCCAACACCAGACGATAAGCTGAACCCGCTTGTACTCGCTGCCGCAAAACTCGCGGGCGTCACAGAAATTTACCGTATCGGCGGCGCACAAGCTGTTGCAGCACTCGCGTATGGCACTGAAACAATCAATCCTGTTGATAAAATCGTCGGACCCGGCAACGCCTTTGTTGCTGAAGCAAAGCGTCAGGTATTTGGCAAAGTAGGTATCGACAGTATAGCTGGTCCGAGTGAAATCCTTGTTGTCGCTGACAATAAAAACGATCCGCGCTGGATAGCCGCTGACCTACTGTCTCAGGCCGAGCATGATACCGCAGCGCAGAGTATCTTGATCACGGATGATGCCAAATACGCTGAAATGGTGATTGCTGCCGTTGAAGACCATCTGGCAGACCTTGATCGCCATGATATTGCGCTTGAGAGCTGGACAAACTACGGCGCTGTAATTGTCGTTGATGATTTTGAAAGCGTCCTCCCGTTAATTGATAGGCTTGCACCAGAGCACCTTGAACTAGCGCTTGATAACCCATCCGAGTTGCAGGCAAAAATTCGCAATGCAGGCGCTATCTTCCTCGGGCGTTACACCCCTGAAGCAATCGGCGACTATGTAGCAGGTCCAAACCACGTCTTGCCAACAGCACGCACCGCACGTTTTTCAAGCGGGCTAAGCGTTTATGACTTTATGAAACGCACCACATTTGTTGGCTGCACGGAAGAAAGTCTTCGTGCAATTGGCCCATCTGCAGTTCGTCTCGCAGAAGAGGAAGGACTGGGTGCACATGCACTTTCTGTTGCCATCCGGCTTGAGGATGCGCAAAAGTAACAGCATGTCAGAGAAAAAACTCGTAGATGTAACGCTGGACGAATCCACTATCACGCGCTGGAGCGCGGATGTTGATCATGAGCGCCGCATTGCGATTTTTGATCTGTTGGAAGAAAACAGCTTTTCATTACTGAAGTCAGCCGATGAGCGTTACCCCGGCCCCTATAAACTCCATCTCAGTACAATTGAGGGACGGCTATCGTTTGAAGTAAAAAGCACAGGTGATGACTTATTGATGGCCTTCCGGCTTGCCATGACACCATTCCGACGCATTATCCGTGATTATTTTGCCATTTGTGACAGTTATTATGAGGCGATCAAAAGCGCCAGTCCCTCACAGATCGAAGCGATCGATATGGGCCGGCGCGGCCTTCATAATCAAGGCAGTGAATTGCTGGCCGAGCGTTTGGAGGGCAAAATTGACATTGACCATCATACGGCGCGGCGTTTGTTCACCCTTGTTTGCGTTTTGCACCTCAAAGACGGAAGGGGGCCGCGCTAATGTCTAAAGCCCCTAAAAGCGTATTGTTCCTCTGCAACCAGAATGCTGTCAGGAGTCCAATGGCGGAAGCACTCGCGGACAAACATTGCAAACGCCGTGTCTTTGTTGAATCAGCTGGATTGATCGCCGGTGCCCTTGACCCTTTTTCTGTCGCCGCGATGGAAGAAGAAGGCGTCGATATTCAAAATCACACAGCGAAAACACTGGCTGAAGTAGACTTATCGCTTTTTGATTTGGTCATTGCCCTGACAGAAGAAAGTCGTGATAGAGTTGCAGGTATGTTAAAATCTGACACGACGCTCGAATATTGGGCTACGCCAGACCCTTCAGACGCTGAAGGGAACCGCAATCAGGTGATGGATAGTTACCGGTTAGTACGTGACCATTTAGAATGCCGAATCGCCGATCGCTTTCTCTTTGATTAACGGATTTCCACAATATTCACCTGCCTGCATCGCCTAAATTACACCCTGTGAGCACTGAAAAGTAGCTCCTTACGCATACTTTTAAGCAATCTAAGCTATATTAAATGGCCTGTTGCGTTCAAAAAAGTTGCAATTCCCCCCGAGTGACGGCATGTATGGGCCCAAATTTTAAGGGGCTATGAAATCATTATAGCCAAAAAATGTAGCCATAACCCGAGGAGACCTAATGGCTAAAGAAGAAGTTCTGGAAATGCGCGGCACAGTAACTGAGTTGCTGCCAAACGCAATGTTCCGCGTGAAACTTGAAAATGATCACGAAATTCTTGGTCACACAGCTGGTAAAATGCGCAAAAACCGCATTCGTGTTCTAGCTGGTGATGATGTACTTGTTGAGCTTACTCCTTACGACCTGACTAAAGGCCGTATTACTTACCGTTTCAAGTAAGAATTCTGGATAGAAGCAAGAGGGCGGCACCATGTCGAACGATGCCATGATGCCAACAGCTTCTGAAACGGAAACCTCTCCGAGAACAAACTTGATACTCGCGTCCGCCTCTCCGCGGCGATTGCAGCTACTTGCCCAAGTTGGTGTTACGCCAAAAGCTGTTATACCAGCCGATATTGACGAAAACCCATTTGATGGCGAAAAGCCAAAAACGCATGCTGAACGCCTCGCTCGTGAAAAAGCTACTAAGGTTGCGACTTGTTATACTGGCGAGCTCATTCTTGCTGCTGACACCGTGGTGGCATGCGGCCAGCGCATACTGCCCAAAGCGGAAGATGAAGCAACTGCACGGCGCTGCCTTGCGATGTTATCCGGCAGACGACACAGGGTTATTTCAGGCATTTCACTCGTGCTACCAACAGGTCAACAGTTGACCAAGTCAGTCTCCACCAATGTGATTTTCAAGCGCCTATCTGCACAGGACATCGAGAATTACATCACAAGCGGTGAATGGCACGGCAAAGCGGGAGGCTATGCCATTCAGGGACTGGCAGCCGCTTATGTGCGTAGTATTGCAGGCTCCTATACCAACGTAGTGGGTTTACCGCTCTTTGAAACCTCTGGCTGGTTAGAAGCCCATATGGAAAACGATACGCCATGAGCTATTCCTTCACCATCATCGAATCTGCCATTGGCCAATGGCGCAGCGCTGAAATTGATGAAGATGGTCTACCGCTCAACCTTCATTTCCATGATGATGTTTCCATCAGTCCACTTGACGCAATATTCGATGGCCGTGTCACCAACGTAGACAACACATTGGACATGGCTTTCCTTGACTTAGGGAATGGCCTAACAGGTGCCCTCAACTTCAGGCGTGCGCGCCTTTTAGTCAAAGAACAAGTTGGCAGCATTTCTGAGTGTGTACGTGAAGGTGACCTTATCCGGGTGCAAGTCGTATCTGAGCCCTCTGCTTTGGAGGATAAAGCCCTACCTGTTACGCCCCGTCCGCGCCTTATGGGACGCTATATTGTCGCAGAGACAAGTAAGCCACGTCTTAACCTTTCAAAAGACCTGACACACAGGCAAACAGCCGCATTGAAGGCAGCGCTTGCGGACGTTGTCACTGATGCCGCCATTATTGTGCGCTCCCGAGCAGGTAATGCGCCAGTTGAAGCTGTTGTAAAAGAGGTTGAAGCTTTACAGCAGGCGCTTACCAAACCAGCAGACGGCCCCGGCCTTGTCCATGCTTGGTCACCGGCAGAGAAATCCCTTCTTGGCACCCCCGACGACGGCGACATCTTCACCGAAAGTGGCAGCACACTCAGCGCCCTCAAGGCCACTGCAAAGCGCATATGGCCTGACCTCCTTGATTGCCTCGAACTCTATAAAGGCGGTGGAACAACGGCCTTTGAAGAACTAGGCGTAGAAGAAGCCATTGAGGAAGCACTGTCAGACCGCATCGCCCTGCCATCAGGTGGTTGGATTGGTATTATGCCAACACCCGCGCTGACAGCCGTTGATGTAAACCTAGGTGGCGCCCTAAAGCATATGGCCGCGGGTGAAGCCATCCTCGTAACAAACATGGAAGCGACACTTGCGCTTGCCTACCATCTGGATTTTCAAGATATAGGTGGCATCATTGTCGTGGATTACATCAATATGTCAGCGAAAGGCAGCACACGCGACCTGATGCAACATATTGAGCGCACTTTCCGCGGCGGCAACGTGCCAGTGCAACATACAGGCATTTCTCAGTTCGGCCTCGTGGAATTTACGCGCAAACGCAGCGGCCTATCGCTAAGAGACCGAATGACACAAGCACGCGCCCCGATTACGCGACCTGCGGCTGAAGCTTTGGGGCTGCTGAAAAAAGCACAAAAGCTCGGCACCACCGCAGAGCCAGGCGAACTTATTATCGCAGCGCGACAAGCTACCATCAACTGGCTAGAAGCGCGCCCTGCCTTGCTAGAAGACCTAAAACAGGCAACGCAGCGCTCTCTTGTTCTGGAATCTGCTTCAAGCGCCGAATCCTTTATCCGTGACACCCGTAAGTAAGGGAATATTCCCATGACCAATAAAAACGAATCTGTTTCAAAAGCTAAATGCCCAGAATGTAATAAGCCTGTCGTTCAGGAGTTTCGGCCTTTTTGTTCAAAACGATGCGCGGACCTAGACCTTGGTAAATGGTTTAACGAAGAATACACACTCCCAAGTAACCATTGAAACGCTTGGCATTGTAGCGGAACCAGAGTGTTTAACAGTTAGGTTCAACAACTGTTCCTACATAAATTAAACCAGATTGCCAAAAAAATGTAATAGGTGCTGGACAGGGTGCTGAATATTAGCTAAAAGCCGCTTCGCACATCGGCAAACCCAGTCGATAACTATTATGTGCCCGGGTAGCTCAGGGGTAGAGCAGCGGATTGAAAATCCGCGTGTCGGTGGTTCAAATCCGCCCCCGGGCACCACTTCACAGAAAAAGCCGCTTCAGTTCATTCTGAGCGGCTTTTTCTGTGAATAACACTGAATGTCGCGACACATTTCGCTAATTCTAAAAACAAGTGATCAACGATTTTCATTTAATATCAGTGCCGCCGTGTCAAACCCTAGGCCTTTGGCCTTTTCTACTAGCTTTTGCAACAAAACAGCATCCATACTTGGTGAGCGAGAAAGTAACCAAAAGTATTTACGTGAGGGGTCGCCAATCATGACGTAGCGGTAATCATTATCTAAATCCAATATCCAATATTTTCCAGAAAGAAACGAAAGTTTTAATCCTGAAAGAAAGAATTGAACCCTCAGCTTGGAATTAGTTGTTTTATCAGTCACCCAAGCTCTACCCACTGCCTCTTTCGTCTTGTTTTTCTCCGCAAGTTCGCAACGATTGACCACGCGAATATCGCCGTCAGGCCGCATACTATACTCTGCAGTGCTATTGACGCAGCCTCTTTGAAATTTTTGATCTAGGCGAGCGATTTCATACCACTTGCCCAGATAGCGGTCCAAATCCACATATCCAACTGTCTGCATATCGTCTTCCGCAACAGTCGGTGAAGCACATACTGCCATCAAAAAAAATATCAACGGACCAAAGTATATTTTAATTATGCATTTTCCGCCTTGTTTGGGTACCCCGAACCAAATGCTACCAACGTTAGTTAGAGGTGTCCATTCTAGGCGCCTGAGGAAACAATACCCGGCGTATCGGTGGTACTTCTCGGGCACGGCTTTTCACCTACAAAACACTAAAACCGTGCAAAAACATATAAGTGGAGTTAGACACGCTTCCTTGACCATGCTGACAACGCATTGTTAAGTGCCTGTACCACCTTTACTAAACAACAAACTAGGACTTCGTTATGAGCAATTCTTATCCTCAACTAAATTTTTTCTGCGGAAAAATAGGGGCGGGAAAGTCTACACTAGCCTCAAAGATTGCAAACGAATCCGACGCTATTCTGATCAGCGAAGACCACTGGACATCCACGCTTTGGCCGAACGAGTTGCAAAGCCTTGAGGATTACCGAGAAAGGGCAGCCCGATTAAAAAGCGCCTTGTGGCCATTATTAGGGAAAACCCTGCAAACTGGTACAAGCCTTGTTCTCGACTTCCCTGCCAATACCCTCTCACAGAGGTCTACGCTGAAAACCTTGGTTGATATGGCTGGGGTTTCTCCTGCATTGCACTTTCTGGATACGCCAGATGCAGTATGCAAAGCACGCCTAAAAAAGCGCAATGCTTCTGGCCAGCATGAATACCAAGTAACCGAGGAGCAATTTGAACAGTTCTCAAGCTTCTTTGTCCCACCTACGCATGAGGAAACCTTTAACATTAAGGTATGGCACAGCCCTGCATAAGTATTGTTATAGAGTCAAAATCGCGACCAAACGCTGAACCTACAAGGCCATGTGTCAGCTGTTCTAATTTGCTCCCGGCACCACTATCAACGTCAGTAAACCGGCACATGATTGGTAATGAACTTTTATGGGATCTAACTAAAGACGCTGTACTAATTCAGCGTATTTTCTGAGGAGTGAGGTTTTCTCGAATAGCCTGTCACATATTTTGGTATATGCAAAAGCCCTCGCGATAAATTCTTTATCGCCAGTACTTAGGCCTTCTTTGCTCTGTTTTTCAGCAAAACATGGATGCAACTTGCTCAGTAGCAACCACAAACCCTTTGGTACTGGCAAAGACATATCACCGCCCCCAACACGTGTTTGCCAAGCAGATAAGATATTTTGGGCAGAGAATTGTTTACTCTGTGACGGTAACGGTTGCGGCTTTAACAACTCTGTCGGTGCATGTTCCAGCAACCACAACCTTCGGGTTTTAATATCAGCCACAACACCGAGCGCACTTTCAAGGTCAGTTCCTTCATTCAAAACACTACGCGTAAGTGCACATAAATAGGTCTGACAGACGCCGGGGCGTTTTGCATAGATCGAGCAAGATGTCCCTGAAAGCGCACTACACGGCAGACCAAATACTGGTTTACCTTTTTTATTCAATAGCGGCTTTACAGATGTACCCTTCAATGCCGCAGCCTCGCGAGTACCGATATCTACATGTGAAAAAAGCGAACCATTGCAACATATACCGCAGGCCTGACACAGCTGAGCTGAATGCTGAGCAGACAAAAGAACCTGCGCCACATCACCACTTAACTCATTCTGGTCCTTCTGACTTTCAGCCATAACATCCCCAACTTAACCTGCTATTTTTCCATTTAGCATCCTGCATTCACTTACGCAGGGTAGCATCTATCTTATAAACAGGTTTCCACGTTTGCTCACCGTCAAAAGACAATTCCAACACCCAGTTCCAACCCGTTTCGGTTGGTGTAAAGAATGTAATACGCCGTGCTGGGCTTAATTTCGGAGCGACGTAGTGCATCACAATATTGCCGGCAGTATCCTGTCTTGCACGAATATGAGTAAACCCCGGTGTGCGCGTTGCTGTCCATGCAACATTCCAATCGCCCGTTTCTGGTTCATACATCCGCAAGTTAGTTCCAACACCGGGCTCTGGGTTAGCTACTGTTGGGTTAGGCATCCAAAAATCCTGTATGGCAATGCCGCCGCCAA
>CAXBKT010000126.1:0-11169 GCA_963976155.1 uncultured Kordiimonadaceae bacterium
CCCGCCACATGCTGGTGCAAGCGGCGGCAAAAACATGGGCAGTGCCAGCGAAGGAATGTACGACTGAAAACAGTCATGTTTTGCACGGGAAAACTAATAGGCAGATTAACTATGGTGACCTTGCAATCAAAGCTGCCACTTTGCCTGTTCCTCTTGCAACTGATGTTCAATTAAAAAACCGGAAAGACTATAAACTGCTGGGTAAGCGTATCACTGGTGTTGATAATCACGCCTTGGTAACGGGCGAACCTCTGTTTGGTATTGATCAGACATTACCCAACATATTGTATGCGGTTTATGAAAAATGCCCTGCCATAGGTGGCACTGTCAAAAGCGCTAACTACGATGAAATTCTTAAATTACCCGGCGTTAAATATGTTTTCCCCATTGAAGGAAATGACCATCCGCTTGAGTTAACGTCCGGTGTTGCAATTGTTGCAACATCAACATGGGCTGCTTTTGAGGCGAAACGGCAATTGCAGGTGGTTTGGGACGAAACGAATGCGTCGAAGGACAGCTGGGATGATTTGCTGCAGCAGGCCCATGCTATAAAAGATAAGCCAGCGGAAAAAACGCTTCACGAAAGCGGCGATGTTGACGCGGCGCTGGACGGCGCTGCAAAATCGGTTGAAGCCTTCTACAGCCATCACTTCATTGCCCACGCTACTCTTGAACCTCAAAACTGCACGGCATGGTACCGTGACGGCGCGGTTGATGTTTGGGCACCTACTCAGTCACCCGGGCGTGGTGTAACCAATGTGGCGCATACTCTTGGCTTGGATGCAGACAAAGTAACCATACACCAAACACGTGCTGGTGGCGGTTTTGGCCGTAGGCTCGTGAACGATAGCCTGTGCGAGGTCGCTGCAATATCAAAACATATCAGCGGGCCCGTCAAACTACAGTGGACCCGTGAAGATGATATGGCACATGATTTCTACCGTGCAGGCGGCTTTCATGCCTTCAAGGGCGGGGTCGACGAAGCTGGCAAAATAGCTGGTTGGCATGACCATCTGATCACTTTCAGCGCTGACGGGAAAAAGCCGGTTATTGCTGGTGCACCGCGCCAACCCGCGCGCGAATTCCCCGCACAGCTTGTTGATAATTTCAGCCTTAGTCAGTCGCTATTACCACTGCAAACACGCTGTGGTTTGTGGCGTGCACCGGGGTCAAACACCAGAGCATGGGCTGTTCAAAGCTTCTTGCATGAGCTTGCCGTTGCAGCGGGTAGGGACCACTTAGAATTTTTGCTTGAGGTAATGGGGGAGCCCAAATGGCTACCACCGCAAAACCCCCACAGCCTTAATACTGGGCGGGCGGCTGACGTTATCAAGCTGGCCGCTGAAAAAGCAGGGTGGGGTAAAAAATTACCTGCCGGTAGGGGCTTGGGCCTCGCGTTTCACTTTAGCCATGCTGGTCATTTTGCAGAGGTGGCTGAAGTCAGTGTTAGCGCGGCAAAAAACATAACAGTGCACAATATCACCGTTGCGGCAGACATAGGGCCGGTTGTGAACTTAAGCGGCGCTGAAAACCAGTGTCAGGGCTCTGTTGTCGATGGTTTAAGCGCCATGTTAGAGCTTGAGGTAACAATGGAAAACGGTCGCATAGTGCAGGAAAATTTTGATACATACCCGCTTCTGCGCATGCCTGCTGCACCGCCTGTTGATGTGCATTTCATAGAAAGCGACAACCCGCCGACAGGTGCCGGTGAACCCGCATTACCGCCGCTCGCACCCGCAGTATGCAATGCGATTTATGCAGCTTCCGGCCACCGTGTGCGTACGCTACCTCTGTCAAAAGAGGGTTTTTCCATCTAGGTCATTGACATTAAGGCTAAGCATGCGGCGATTTCTGGTTCAGCGAGCTTTCCTTCACGCAACGCACGCGGGTTACCGTCCATGATCAAAATTCGGGTCACTGACAGCTACTCACCAGCCTTGGTTACATTGAAACAAGAAACTTGCACGGCAGACCATAGGCAAGCTTGACATTCCCGGCCAAGCGGATTGTGATACGCTGCACTTTAAATGCAAAGTAAATTCTTTGGGGTGATAATATGAGTGAAGTTTTTGATAGGTTTTTTCCTCATGTAACAGATGATCAAGATACAGCGAAATTCTTAACGTGGCTTTCAACGCAGAAAACTGAGGAGATTGAAGAGTTCATCGCTTATCAAAACCTTAAACCTTTTGAACACCAGATTCGGTTAATGAAGTTGGAGCTCAATCGTCGCAAAGAAAAATCAGCAACAAGGCAAGACAGATTAAGGTTTTGGGCAGGACATTTTCTCAGCTTTGTGACCGGAGCCATGCTCGTTTTTTTGACACAATTATAGCTTAATTAAAGGCCGCTATATGTGTTTATTTGTGACAGCTTGCTTTGATTGTTACATGAGATAAAACCTCTTTTCGCTTTTGGATATTTCCCTCCACAGTTCGTCATTCGACGGCTTGACCGGCGAATCTATTGATAGCTCTATGTTTTAGATGAACTCGCCGATCTGGTCGACGAGTGACGGTTAGGATGCTAGCGAGATCGTAGATCGCTCCATTTTCCTGTAATCCTGTGGGGCGATGCCGCACCAGCGGGAGAAGGCGCGGGAGAAGGTGCTGTGTTCTGAGTAGCCGAGCCTAAGCGCAGTTTCTGAAAGCGACACATTCGCGCGGGATTTTAGCTCAAGCGTTGCCATCAGCATGCGGCATTCGTCCAAGATGTTTTGAAACGAAATACCATCCGCCGTTAGCTTGCGGCGTAGTGTGCGGCTGGACATGCCAAGTTCTCGCGCTACGCTGTTTTGGTCAATATTGCCTTGGCCAAGCTGGCTGTAAATTTCCATTTTCACACGCGCTGCTACTTGCATGGTGCGTTTTTTCAGGGTCACTTTCTTGCTGAGGGCATCCAGTGTTTTGTGGTCTATCTCGGCCCGAGGAATTAGCGGGCGGTCAAGGAAGCTGACAGGAAAGCGGATGATGTTGGCTTCACCGCCGAAGGAGCAGCCTGTACCCACCGTGGAGGCCACCTCACCAGTTAGTTCATCGCGGTCACATTCCATGGTGACCTCAACCTCATGCCAGCTGAAGCCAGCCGCACGGCGGATGATTTGCGCAAATAGGCCAAGTGTGAAGGCCGCATCGCAGCTGCGCGGCCAAATGTTAGGGTCAAGAATGCGGTAGCTGAGGGTGGCAAACTCGTCCCCAATTTCGAACTTTAATTCTGTGGAGTCTTGAACAAGAGTGAAGTAATCAGCAAACCGGCGCACTGCGGTGCGAAGAGATTTGGCGGACTGAACTGCGCGGCCAATATCACCAAGCGCGCTAAAGTCAAAGCTTTCACCAGCGCGCCAAAAAAGGCTCGATTTCTTAACCGTGCGGCCAATTTCTTCAAGGTCCTCAACAAACTTCGCGAGGCTTAGAGTGCTGTTGATATCCGATAGCTTGTGCCGGAACAGTACGAGATTTTCGTCAAGCTCTGGCCTTGTTAGGTCATAGTCCTGAAGGGCTGATTGCCACCCATTTAGGGCACTTGCCTGTACGCTTGCTGCTGTTGCCGTGTATGCCATTTTATTCACTCCTAAACCGAAAATCCGTTTCTGCCCCTCCCAGAACGAGGGGAGGGAAGGGGCAGAAGGAGCCCGTTAACAAGGGCTTACTAACTTTTAACGCCGCAGCGTTAGCTGAACACCAAACCACCTCGGCTGGCCGTAAAACTGCTGGTTGAACCCAGCAATCGCGCCAAAATCGAAGGTGTAAACACGGTATTCTTTGTTAAAAAGGTTCTTGGCAAAGGCCGCCACCTCAATATTGCCGCTGTCGCTTAGGTACGAAAGGCGGGCGTCTACAAGTGTGTAGGCTTCCTCTTTCGATTGCGGGCTGTTGGTGATGTCGAAATAATGGTTGCCTTGGTGGTTAAAGCTCAGCATGCCGCTAACTACACCGCCAAGCGCATCCACTGGTTGCTCATAGCGGATGAAACCATTTGCCGTAAACTCAGGCGCAAGCACAGGGCGCAGGTCCGCGAAGAACTCGCCGTTGACAGATACACCCTCAACGTTGGCATCAAGCACACTGGCACCAAGCTGCATGGTAAGCCCTGGGAAGGGGCGTGCACCGAACTCAATTTCTGCGCCTTTGTAGGTGGCGTCAGAGTTTGCAATAACCTGCGAAAGACCTTGGAAAGTAAGTGCCTGAAAGTCGTTATAGTCATAGTAGAAGGCGGAACCATTCATGGTGACGTTGCCGCTTGGGCTGCCCCATTTGAAACCAACTTCGTAGGCGGTGAGGGTTTCGTCTGCATACGGTATTTGGCTGGTTTTAATGCCGTCTGTTGCGTCAGAGAAGCCTGTGTTGAAACCACCTGACTTAAAGCCGCGGCTAACGTTTGCATAGAGCATCAGGTCGTCTGTTGCGTTAAAATCAAGCCCCACTTTACCAGATAGATTATTCTGTTTGATTTTGTTGAGCGTGCCCACAGCGCCAGCATCCAGCGGCGGGATGCCCGTGCTGTCATTGTTCGCGCCAGTGCGGAAATCCATCCACGCAGCAAGGCCTAAAACGCCGCCAAATGCATTATTTAGCAAATAGCCGGGATTAAGCGCATTTAGGTATTCCATGTCCTTCGTTTCATGGCTGTAACGAAGCCCGGCTGTTAGGCTTAAGCGCTCAGACAGCTCATACTCAACCTGGCCGTAACCAGAGAAAGATTTGGTCTTCTGTGTATAGTCCACATCAAAGAAAATGGCCGGGAGCAGTACATCATCCGGCGTGGACGCAAGCGAGGGCGTACCGGCACCGAGTAGGCCGTCAAACACAGCTGGGTCACCGTCGAGTGCGTTTGCGAACCCAGCGAACCAGTTTACTTCAAGCTCTTGGTCGCCTTTCACTTCAGCGTCAAAATAATAGAGGCCCGCAACCCAGTTCATGCGATCTGTTTCGCCGGACAGCGTTAGCTCCTCAGAGAACTGTTTGATGTCGGAGCGGAAGGTTGGCTGCACGCCAGCAACCGGGCCAACATCTGTGTCTTCTTCGTGCAGCTTTTTGGTTTTGCTGTAAGCTATAGTGTTGGTGACATTCACATTACCCCAAGTGCCAGAGTATACAGCGGCCCCGCCAGATGACTGGATATCGAGCACACCCTCGCGGTTATAGTCACCCGCGAAATTGTCGCTGTCAGTATCCTTGTAACCAAAGATGTCAGCGATACCGTCTGATGGCTCATGCTGATACTGCGGTGCAACGGTGTTAGCCTCGGAGTGGAAACCTTTCAGTAGCAGTGAACCGCTGTCGCCTATGTCAAACTCGAGCTGGCCGCGAAGCGCGATACTGTCTGCTTCGTTAGCATCTTTACCAAGGCGGTTTTTCACATAGCCATCATGATTGTTTGTGGAAACGGAAAGACGAGCGCGCATGCCGTCAGAGATCGGGCCGCTAACAGCGCCTTCGAAGCTCAGTTGGTTATAGCTGCCATAGGTTGCTTGGCCGTAAGCTTCAAATTCATCTGTTGGTTTGTTTGATACGAAATGGATCAAGCCGCCTGTTGCGTTCCGACCGTACAGCGTACCTTGCGGTCCGCGTAGTATTTCGACACGTTCGGTATCAAATAACTGGAACGTCAGGCCCGGCAATGCAGCCATGTAAACACCGTCGGTATAGATGGCGATCGGGCTTTCGTTATTGTCGTTAAAATCATTAAGTCCCACACCCCTGAGGGTGAAGGATGGGTTGTTGCCTTCGCCAACAGGTGTACCGATATTGAGGCCGGGCACTTGTGCCGCAACATCCACACTGTCGTTGAAACCAAAGGCTTTCATAGCATCACCAGAAAAGGCTGTCACAGAAACGGCAACGTCCTGAAGGTTCTGGTCCCGCTTTTGGGCGGTTACGACGATCTCTTCAAACACCTGGGCATAGGCTCCGCTTGAAGTGACCGCCAAAGCTGTGCACGACACAGTCGCCAACAGCAATTTATGGGTCATTTTTTGCATTTTGTTTTTTTCCTCCGGTGGCAATCCCTTTTTTCGACACGTCTGCTGCCACGTCTAAAGGAAGCTAGCGGCATAATCTGAAATTGGCTTGATTAAATGGATCAATAATTTGACTATTTGGATCATGTTGCTGTATGGCCAGAAATGGGAACACGGAATAATGCCACGCAAGTGAGGTGTGATGGGTAAGCAAAAAACAGCGCCAAGAACGCTCAAAGAACCACAGATTTCAACGCAAATTCTGAAGGCTATGCTTGATATGTTGCTGGAGCGCGGCATCGCTTTTCAGCATCTTTTGGAGCCTATTGGCCTCAAATGGTCGGTCCTTCAGGACCCCGAAGCCCGCATCCCCTTAAAAAAATATATTGATCTTTACGAGCAAGTGGCGGTGGAGATTAATGACCCGCACTTAGCGTTACACCTTTGCCTCGGAATTGGGCCAGAGAGTATTGGCGCGGTCGGTTATCTGGTAATGAGCAGCCCCAGTGTGGAGGAGGCGCTCACCTCGCTCGCCAACTATGTTTATAGCATTCAGGATGACACGGAGATGCATGTGTTTGAGGAAGACGGTCTGGCCGGTATTTCTTATGGCATCATCAATCCTGACATATGGCCCCGGCGGCAGGATGCGGAATATTCCCTTGGTATCACCTATCAGCTGATGCAGCTGTTTCTCGCAAAACGGTTTGAGCTAACTGAGGTTCGGTTTGAACATGAGCGCCCGACCAAAAGCATGGCGCTCGAAAATTTCTTCCGCTGCCCCGTTTATTACAGTTGTAACCGGAACGCCATGCTGTTTGACCCTAAATATATGGGCCGCACATCAACAGCAGTAGACCAAAGCTTATTCCCGATTTTGGAGAATTACGTTAAGCGCAGCGCACTTGATAGTGGTGGTGACAACAGTTTCCTGACTCAAGTGGATAAATGCCTCACGAACACGGTGATTGAGAAGGGCGCGACCGCAGAAATTGTCGCGAATATGATGGGGATTTCCAAGCCAACCCTGAATAGGAAAATGCGCGCGGCGGGTTATACCTTCAAGGAGTTTGTGGATGAAAAACGCAACGCCATAGCTAAAAATCATTTGCTCTACACCTCACTATCCATCCGGGACATTGGCTTTCGGGTGGGTTTTTCCGAAAACGCACCTTTTACCCGCGCCTTCCGCCGCTGGAACGCTGTCACACCTGAGATGTTCCGCGCTGAACACGCCCGCGAAATCATCAAGGTTGTCTAGGCCTAGGTGGTTGGCCGCATTGGCCAAGATATTTAATCACTGGTCGTTAACCTGCTTGCTGTTAGTGTGGGGAAAGGTGCGCAAGTGAGGTTGCGCGTAGGCTTAGGGAAGCAGGGTTTATGAGCGACATGAGCGCGGCGCAAAACAGTGCCCCATTTGATGCAGACAGCGTAAAGGCGCGTTACAGCGCTTTTCTGTTTGGCGTTATCGGCGTTATTACTTTCATCGTGCAGCCAGGCCTTGTGCAAGGGCTTGTTTCCATCCTTAACCTTACTGAGCAACAAGCAGGATTTGTTGCCTCTGCTGAGATGATGGGCGTGGCACTTACCACTATCATCATGTCATTTGCGGTAAAACGGGTGAATTGGCAGAAGGTGGCGCTCGCTTGTTTGCTGGTGGCTGCTGTTGGTGATTTTGCGTCCGCCCTCACCGCTGACCTGAACACTCTTATGGTGCTGCGGTTCCTGTCTGGTCTTGGGTATGGCGGCCTAATCTCCATTAGCTTTGGTGCTGTTAGCTTAACCAAAAATACCGACCGTAACCTTGCCGTGTATCTGGTGTGGGTGCTGTCCTACGGCGCGGCTGGTTTGCTGCTGATGCCCACTGCGTTTGAGCTGATTGGCCTTGACGGCCTGTTCATTTTCTTCGGTCTAGCAACTCTTGCCACTATTTATTTTGTGCGTTTCCTGCCAACCTCGCTTGACAGCCAACACGCCGTCAGTGACCGGGCCGTCAATTTGCCGTTCAATATGAAGGTAGTCGCCATGTTTGGCGTGCTTGCCTATAACTTGGCGCAGGGTACCGCGTGGGCCTACCTGTTTCTTATCGGTACGGCGGAGGGGCTCGGCGAGCAAGTGGTCGCGAACGCGTTGACCATTTCGCAAGTGGTGGCCATATTTGGGGCACTGTCGTCGGTTGTGCTCGCCACCAAGGTGCGGCGGCTTGGCCCCATTACTGTCGGTGTTTTTGGCGGTGCGCTTAGTATGGCGATACTACTGACAGATTTTGATTATACCACTTACTTAATCGCAGTTTGCGGCTTTAATTTCCTGTGGAACATGGTGCTGCCCTTCATTCTTGCGAAGGTGGGGGACTTTGACCGAAACGGCGGCATGGTGATTTATGCCATATCCCTACAAATGACAGGTCTCGGCCTCGGACCCTTTGTGGGAGCGCTGGTATTGGGCGGTGATGGCTTCGGTGACGCCATCACACTAAGCATCTTCTTCTTTATCGCCAGCTTTATCTTGCTGTTGATCCCTGCACGGGCGAGATTCAGGATGTTGAAGGGGTAGGTTTCTCTACCTTTGCATAACAACGTTTTCATACCCTGTTACAAGCATTTCGCCGTCCGGCATATTTTCGGCTATCCATTTTTTAAGCAGCTTGGCTTTGTCGTCTGTCATATGCATGAAGGCAATTTTCTTGGCGCCCATTGGTCATTACTTGTTCGCGGAGCAGGCGGCGCTACTTGGCTGACTAATCCATGTGGTGTATCGGTAGCGAAATACGGCTACAGGCAAAAAACGCCAAAACCAGCCCTTGCAGCGACGCCCTGACATGGTGTTAGCTGTTTGTAACAATTAGGGGGCAGTATGACAGAAAAGACATCCCGCAGGTCCGTTCTTTTAGGCATGACAGCACTTGGCGCTGTTGGTGTAGTAGGCAGGGTGTTTTCTGAGGCTGAAAATACGAGGGATACTAGTGTGGTGGGCGAAGCTGTGAAGACGAAAAAAGCGTGGGACGCAATTATTGTTGGTGCCGGGGTGTTCGGTGCATGGACAGCAACGCACCTCCAGCGACAAGGCAAGCGTGTGCTGCTGGTTGATGCATCTGGGCCAGCACATGTTCGCGCATCGTCGGGCGGTGAAACACGCATGATCCGCTCTGCTTACGGGCCGGATGCTATTTACAGTGAGATGTCAGCCTCTTCCCTCGAAGAATGGAAACATTTGTCCGAAGGGGCAGGCTTACCGCTATTTCATGAAACTGGTGTGCTTTTCTTCTTTCAGGAGATGGTTGATTACGCCAAAGCCACCATTGATGTGCACCAGAAGCTCGAGATGCCGCTTGAAGTGCTGGATCGCAGTGCACTTGATGCACGTTACCCACAGGTGGATTTTGGCGGTGTTGCCTTCGGGCTTTATGAGCCAGAGTTTGGTGTCTTGATGGCGCGGCGCTCGGTGCAGTATTTGGTTGCACAGTTTATAAAGGCGGGCGGTGCGTACCGACAGGAAAAAGCTAGTTTGCCGCAGGCTGGCGGCCATACCGTTATGGTTGGTGGTGCATCAGAATCCGCAGATGCCATTGTTTACGCCTGCGGCCCGTGGTTGCCGAAACTGTTTCCCGAGCTTGTGGGCGAACGCCTTTTTGTTACCCGACAAGAAGTGGCTTTTGTTGCTCCGCCAACAGATACTGACGCATTCTTGCCGGGGCAATTGCCGGGCTGGGCCGACTTTAACAATGGAAATTTGTTTTACGGTTTTCCAGATATTGAGGGGCGTGGCTTTAAAATTGCCCACGATAAACACGGTGAGCATTTTGACCCCGACATGGGTAATAGGCGTATAGAAGAGGATAGTTTTGACACGCTCCGTAGTTATATGGCCATGCGCTTCCCGCAGCTCGCGGACCAGCCCTTTGTTGGAGAGCGGGTTTGCCAATATACCAACAGCTCAAACGGGGATTTCTTGATGGACAAACACCCCAGTTTTGATAGTGTTTATCTGCTCGGTGCTGGCTCAGGGCACGGTTTTAAGCACGGCCCTGAAATTGGCCGAATGGCGGCAGGTATGGTGATAATGAACACTGGTGCGCCCATCAAGCGTTTTAGCCTTGCGAGCAAGGAAACGAGCCATAACCGCGCTGTGGTTTAGTAGAATAGCAGTAAGGGGCTTAGTTGAGCTGCGCTATAGGTTTTACAAAGGAAAATATAGCGTTGTTCATGGCGCGTATATTAGCGCCTTTAGCGGTATCAACTGGATGTTTGCTGTGCTAGCCCAAAGCTTACCAAAATCCTGCTCTATAATTCTGTAATTTAAATAAACGAGATTAATAATAGTTAAATTAATCTTTCGTTTAATATTTTCTTTGTATAACCTGTGTGCGTATATGGGGCACTGGGGGTCATGGTTTGGCCAGGAATATAATCAATGTCTAATTTACGATTCATCAAAAAATGTGCAGGTCTATTTGTGTTTCAGAGCCAAAGTTTGGTTTTGCAAACAGGGCTAGCAATGTAGTTTTTGATTGATTTTTTACACAACTTAAAAGTGATAAACAACTATAAGGGTCTGTCGGACTGCCGTGTAGCCGGCTGTCTGTCTTCGGATGATACTTGAAAGTGATATGTAATGTTTGACAAGCTGAAAACAAGTTTTGAAGCGCGATCGAGTGGGGGCAATGCGGGTAGTGTCGACGAGATGAAGGCAATGCTGGCGGCGCTGAATAAATCGCAAGCGGTGATCTCCTTCACGCCGGATGGCAATATTTTGTCCGCAAATGAGAATTTTTTATTAGCGATTGGCTACACTCTGTCTGAGATTTTGGGCAAACACCACAGCATGTTTGTGGAAGCGGCGTATGGTAAAAGTCAGGAGTATAAGGATTTTTGGCAAGCGCTGAAACGCGGTGAGTTTCAGGCTGCTGAGTTTAAGCGCATTACTAAAAATGGCAGCGAGATCTGGATTCAGGCTTCTTATAACCCGATCTCGGATAAATACGGCAAGGTTATCAAGGTTGTTAAATATGCGACCGATATCACAGAGCGCGTCATGCAGAGCGCCGACCATGAGGGACAAATTGATGCGATAAGCAAAGCGCAGGCGGTTATTTCGTTTGAGCTTGATGGTACCATTCGAAACGCGAACGATAATTTCCTCAATGCTGTGGGCTATAGCTTGGATGAAGTTGTTGGACAGCACCACCGCGTTTTTGTTGAACCCGCTTA
>CAXBKT010000127.1:0-11107 GCA_963976155.1 uncultured Kordiimonadaceae bacterium
TTGAGGGCCTGCCAAGAATGTCGCGTAGTTCTTTAAGGTCGACAAATTGGTCTGCTTGTCTTCGGAGCTCATCTGCAATCATAGAGGGCTGTGTTGAATGGGAACTGACGACTGTTACACGTACGCCTCGACGCTGCACTGCCTCAAGAAGCCGCCGAAAGTCTCCATCCCCTGAAAATAGCACAACATGATCAAGTGCTTCTGAAATATTCAGCATATCAACAGCAATTTCGATATCCATATTACCTTTTATCTTACGCCTACCGTGTTCGTCGGTGAATTCCTTTACAGGCTTAGTAACAAGTGTGAAGCCATTATAATCTAACCAATCTATAAGGGGGCGAAGTGGAGAATATTCCTGATCTTCAAGAATTGCGGTGTAATAAAAGGCTCGGATAAGGCGCCCTTTATCAGAAAAATATGACTTAAGGTTTTTATAGTCAATTTCCATACCCAAGGACCGGGCAGTAGCATATAAGTTGGCGCCATCAATGAATAACGCGAGGCGTTCTTCAGGATAAATGAGCATATTAAATTCCTATCAGACCTTGTGGCTGAACTAATTATAATAAAATTAATCAATTGCCTTATAGTGAAAGGCGTATTCTTAGCTTGAGAGATTAGAGTTAAATTTGGGTAAATGTGAAGTGAGATCACTCCGATTTGATATACGAAATGGATCGCAATATTGACTGAAGATATTTTGATTGGATTGGGTGGAAATATACCTTCGCATATAGGAAGCCCTATAGATACAATAGAACGCGCTCTAGCTATACTTGAGCGTAAAGATGATATTCTCATTTCGGCTAAGTCGGCTATGTATCAGACGGCGCCTGTCCCAGTTTCGGATCAGCCAGATTTTATCAATATGGCTGTTCGTATAGAAACAGAATTATCGGCCCAAAGCCTTTTAGCTCTATTTCAGCGCATTGAGGTTGGATGTGGGAGAAAGCCGGGTGAACGTTGGAGTGCTCGGACACTTGATATTGATTTGCTAGCATATGGCAATAAAATTTTACCCTCGGAAGATGTTTGGCAGCAGGTAGTGGACGATAAAGATCCTGCAGCATTTTTGCCTGAGCCTGTAGTGCCCCATCCTCGGCTTCATAAAAGAGCTTTTGTTCTTGTACCTTTGTTGGAAGTTGCGCCGAATTGGCGACACCCAAAACTCAAAAAATCTGTTCAGCAGCTATCAGAAGGTGAGTTTGTTAAGGCCGAAAGCGCAGGCGTAAGGAAACTTTCTCAGTTTTTATAGACAATGCCTACTTTACAGCGCCTAATGACGCTTGTATAAGCGGGCGCTTGTATGGCTGCCTATAGATTGGCAGCAGTGAAAGATTTTGGAGAGACTGAAATGGCACGCGTCACCGTTGAAGATTGCGTTGATAAAGTAACTAACCGCTTTGATCTTGTTTTGGCGGCAGCTCAGCGTTCGCGCCAAATTTCTGCTGGTGCTCCGCTTGAAGTTGAGCGGGATAACGATAAAAACGCTGTTGTGTCACTTCGGGAAATAGCTGAGGAAAAGGTTAGCCCAGCTGATCTTACAGAATCAGTGATTCATGGTTTCCGGAAAGTTGTTGAGTCAGACGAGCCAGAAGAAGTTGATATGTCTATTCTGATGGCGGGTATGGAAGATCAACCGAAGCCTGATACAAAAGAATAAGCTTACCCTTTTGAGGGTGAGCGAAAACCCGGCTTTAGTCGGGTTTTTTTGTGCTTGAAAAGAAAATTAGGGTTGATGCTTTTTAAAGGGCCTAAATAGAGGGTTTTAGATTTTGAAAACTAATTTCCCTTTTGAACGCCAACTCTGACTTTTATCAAAAGCTTCGGGGGCTTGTTCAAGGTTATATATAGTATCAATCAAGTTGTGTATTTTACCGGTGGCCATCATGTTTGCCATGTGAGCTAGGTTTTCACTTCTAGGTTTAACAAGAACCAAGTGGGCAGATTGCTTTTTTCCAAAGGGGTTGAGCTTTGTTACTTTGCTCCAGAGGGCTGTAAGTGCGGTATTTGGTGCAGGGATGGTAGTAATATAGCGGCCATTCTTTTTGAGAGATTGTCGGCATTTCTTTAAACTTGATCGACCAATAACATCAAAAATGACATCATATTGGTCTGTGTGAGCTTCGAAATTTTCTTCTTGGTAATTAATGACAGTATCTGCACCGAGCTTTAGGCAGGTTTCTATATTGTTAGGGCCGCATACGGCAATAACGTTGGCACCTACAAATTTGGCGAGTTGAACGGCATAGCTACCAACGCCGCCTGATGCGCCGTTAATCAGAATGCTTTCACCCTGCTTCAATTTTGCTATGGCATATAGAGATTGGTAACTTGTCAAGCCTGCGCACGGTATTGCTGCAGCATCGGTATGGCTTAAGCCTTCGGGTTTGTTCGCGAGGGCGCTTTCATTAATAACAGCATATTCTGCAAAGGCCCCGAATTTACCTTTTATGGGCTGCATGCCAAAAACATCATCCCCGACTTTGAACAAAGAAACATTTGGTCCAGTTGCAACCACTGTGCCGCTCATGTCACTGCCGAGCGTTATGGGGAAGGGCTCTGCAAGTTTCTTGAAAGGATAAACACCGCGCATCAAAAGCCAGTCGCGAGGATTTATAGAGGCAGCATTAACTTTGATCAGAACTTGTTTTCCGGTAGGTGTTGGGCGTTTCTTTTCAGTCAGCTCAAGTATGTCTGTTCGACCGTAGCGGGCGATTGTTACCGCCCGCATTTTTTCCAAAGTCATGCTAATGATCTTCCATCAAAATTATTACTTACGGTCCTTGTTTCCACCAAACTGCTCCGCAGCAAAGTTGAACATGCCTGACCCACCTAGTGTCTGTCCGCCGTCACAGGGTACAACGGCGCCCGTAATATAGCTGGCAAACTGTGAGACAAGGAATACAGCAAGGTGTCCGACGTCATCTACTGTGCCCAAACGGCGGGCAGGGACGGACTGCAGGAGCATAGGTAATGTTTCGGGTGTTGAAAGGCGCTTCATGCCTTCCGTGCCCTCAATTGGGCCGGGGATGATGCTATTGGAGCGGATGCCCTTTGGCCCCCATTCAATGGCAAGTGTTTTCATAAGTTGGTCAACGCCAGCTTTTGCTGCACATACATGAGCCTGATGGGAATAGGCATCTAGTGATTGACCTGCGGAAATAAAGGTAATTGAACCTTTGGTCTCTTCTAGCTGTTCATAGGCGGCTTTTGCAGTGTTAAACGAGCCGATCAAATCGATGTCTACCACGGTTTTAAAGCCATTATAGCTTAGGTCTTTGACTTTACTCATGAAGTTTCCCGCGGCTCCGGCAATTACTATGCTGACGGTGCCCAGTGCCTGTTGGGTTTCGTATAAGGCTTTTTCCATCGCTTCTAAATCACGGACATCGGCGGCAACAGGGAATACTTCCGTTCCAAACTCTCGGATTTCTTCGGCGGCGGCCTCAAGCTTGCTGAAAGTACGACCGCATATAGCAACTTTGGCGCCGGCAGCAGCCATCTGTTTGGCTATACCTAGATTGATGCCGCTTCCGCCGCCGGTAATGAAGGCTGTTTTCCCACTAAGGAATTTACCCAATGTCGCTGTTTCGCCCATGTTAGTTCCCATTTTTGTTGTCGTCGATTGATAGTATTCTTTACCAAATACCCTTACATCAAATAAATGGGCTGAAATTCTCTGCAGGAAAGGCTATTTCTTTTACCTGTGATAAAAAATGTCAATCGAAGGCAAAAGTGTGATCCGTCAGTTTGAGTTAGTAGAAATCGTTAAGGCTTACGACCCCAATGTTGATGAAGCCATTTTGAACCGTGCTTATGTTTTTGCGATGAAGGCGCATGGTACCCAAACTCGGGCATCTGGCGACCCATATTTTTCCCATCCTTTAGAAGTGGCGGGCATTCTTACTGATCTGAAATTGGATGGGGATACTATTGCTACAGCACTTCTTCACGATGTGGTTGAAGATACAGTTGCTACTATCCCTGAAATTGAAGAGCTTTTTGGTGAAAAAATTGCTCAGTTGGTTGATGGTGTTACTAAATTATCAAAAATCGAACTACAGACTGAAAGTGTTCGCCAAGCAGAGAATTTTAGAAAATTCCTGCTGGCTATGTCTAATGATATCAGAGTTTTACTCGTTAAACTGGCTGATCGGTGCCATAATATGCGGACGCTCGGATTTATTAAGAAACCTGAGAAACGTCGTCGGATATCATTGGAAACACTAGAAATATATGCGCCACTTGCAGAGCGCATTGGTATGCATGAATTAAAGGACGAGCTTGAGCATTTAGCTTTCCAGCATCTTGACCCAGAAGCTATGGAGTCGATCAATGCCCGGTTACATTATCTTATAGAGCAGAGCCCGAATCTTGAAGGGGATATGGTTGATGCCCTCGAAGATCTCATGCATGGTTCTGGCATAAAGGCGCGTGTCAGTGGCCGGATTAAGCGGCCTTATTCAATTTGGCGGAAAATGGAACGTCAAAACATGACGTTTGAACAGCTTTCTGATGTGATGGCTTTTCGGGTTAAGGTAAAAGATATTGCTACATGTTACCGAGCACTTGGGATTGTACACCAACGGTTTCAGATGGTACCTGGGCGCTTCAAGGATTATATTTCCATACCGAAACGCAATTTCTACCGCTCTATTCATACCACTGTGATGGGGCCGCATAATAACCGGCTTGAAATACAGATCAGAACGCATGAAATGCACGAAGAGGCAGAGCTTGGTGTGGCGGCACATTGGCAGTATAAGCAGAAGGCTGCTAAGGCCGAAGGCTCTCAGTATCTTTGGATCAGAGAATTGCTGGAAATTCTTGATCAAACACAGGACCCTGAAGAGTTTCTCGAACACACCAAGCTGGCAATGTTTCAGGATCAGGTTTTTTGCTTCACACCAAAGGGTGAAATTGTGTCGTTGCCACGTGGTTCGTCGGCAGTGGATTTTGCTTATGCTGTGCACTCGCAAGTTGGAGATCACTGTGTAGGGGCAAAGGTAAATGGGCGTATGGTACCGCTGCGTCATCAATTAGAAAATGGCGACCAAGTCCAGATTTTGACATCTGAGGGACAGTCGCCATCGCCGCGTTGGGATAGCTTTGTCGTCACTGGTAAGGCGCGCTCAGCTATCCGTAGGTATTTGCGCCAACAGCAGCAGGCAGAGTATGTAGGCTTAGGTAAGGCTATAATTGAAAAATCTTGTTTAAGAAATGGTTTAGATTATTCTTCTCGTGTAATGGATGAGGCAGCGGCTGTTTTGAACTTGGGTGATGTTAAGGCGCTTTTTGCACTCGTCGGGCAGGGAAGCCTAGCGGAAGATGAAATTCTACGAGCTGCATTTCCTGGTTTCAAGGAAGACGCGCGCAGTGAAGGTTTGCCTGCAGTCCATCATGATTGGGAGGAAACATCTTCGGGCTCAATTCCAATCTCTGGTATCACGCGTGAATCAGCAGTGCATTTTTCTGAATGCTGTCACCCGGTTCGGGGTGACAGGATTGTCGGCATTCATATGCCAGACCATGGTGCTGAAATTCATACCATCGATTGTTCCAAATTGCGGGAGTATGATGATACGCCCGAAGCTTGGTTAGACTTGCGTTGGGAAGAAGATGAAAAAGAGGCTGGTGATGCCTTTTATACAGGCAGATTAAAGCTTGATGTTATCAATGAACGGGGTGCTTTGGCAACGATTGCAGGCATTGTGTCCAAGAATGGTGGCAATGTTTCTAATCTTATTATTCAAGACCGTGATCCGGAATTTTACGTGATGATTATCGATGTGGAAATTCGGGATGTGAAACATTTGAATGATGTAAGCCGGGCCTTGCGGGTGAGCCGTGTGATTGTGCGTGTGGATCGAGTGTTGGGTTAATGCTGGATCAAACCTTAATTTACTTGACGTAAGGTCTTTACGGCACTATCCGCGCAGCATGGATTATTTAAACTGGTGACGATAGAGGAGTGGCAAATGGATCAGGATGCCGTTTTGGGTGAATTTCGTGCTGCGGGTGCTCTTCTTGAGGGGCACTTCAGACTGTCGTCAGGTCTACACAGCCCTGTTTATTTACAGTGCGCTAAAGTTCTTATGGATCCAGCGCGCTCAGGGCGACTTTGTGCTGCATTTGCTGAAAAGTTGAAAGCGACAAATGTCGAGGTTGATCTGGTAGTAAGCCCTGCAATGGGCGGTGTCATTGTCGGTTATGAGGTTGCTCGTCAACTTGGTGTGCCGGGCATTTTTACCGAACGCGTTGAAGGCGAATTTGCTCTGCGTCGGGGTTTTGAGATTCCGAAGGGCGCTAAGATTCTGATGATGGAAGATATTATTACCACGGGGCTCTCTTCACGAGAATGTATCAAAACCATTACCGAGTGGGGCGGCAATGTTGTTGCAGCGGGGTGTTTGATTAATCGCTCTGGTGGTCGGGCAGATGTTGGCGCGCCAGTAACGGCATTAGCGACTATTGATGCCCCGATATACAAACCTGAAGATGTGCCAGCAACACTTGCTGCTATCCCTGCTATTAAGCCGGGTAGTCGGGGTTTGAAATCATAACATATGCTATTTAGTCCCAAAAACAGGCCACCGTTATGGCGCAAAATACTGGGCTGGCTGTGGCCACGTTCAGGGTTTCGTCGGGCAGGCCTGTATATTTGGCACCGGGTTGCTAGACTGCCGGGGTCTGCTCATAGTATTGCGGCAGGCTTTGCGTCTGGTGCCGCAGTATCTTTTACGCCGTTTTTAGGCTTACATTTTTTGATGGCTTTTATCTTGGCGTTAGCTGTACGCGGTAATATAGTGGCATCGGCTATTGGCACGGCTATTGGTAACCCTTGGACCTTCCCTTTTATATTTGCTTTAACAGGTAACATTGGCGCCTTTATGCTCGGTGAGGGAGGGACAGGCCAAGTACCCGTTTGGGACTGGGACCATATAAGTCACGCGCCGTTGGATTATATTCTCTCCTTCTTGCCTATCGTGTTCCCGTTACTTATTGGTGGGATACCTGTCGCAGTAGCCGTTTGGGTGCTATTCTATTTTTCTTTCAAATATTTAATTGTAGGTTACAGGAAGAAGCGCGCAGATAAACTGGAAGCTAGAAAAGCAGAAGAAGACTTTAAGCAACGCAGAGAGGCAATAGCTAATGGCGACAAATAGACTTCGTTTAGGCGTTAATATTGATCATGTTGCTACTATTCGCAATGCGCGTGGCATTCGCCACCCTGATCCAGTAAGGGCTGCAGGGCTAGCGGTGCGTGCTGGCGCTGATGGCATTACTGCGCACCTGAGAGAAGATCGTCGCCATATTTCTGATGAAGATATCGCTACACTTTCTGATGTTTTAACGGTGCCGTTAAATTTTGAGATGGCTGCAACAGATGAGATGCTTGAAATAGCCTTGCGGCATAATCCGCATGCATGCTGTTTAGTGCCGGAAAAAAGGCAGGAATTAACTACCGAAGGTGGGCTAGATGTTGCAGGACAACATAATCGCTTGAAGCATTATGTATCTGAACTTACGACTTCAGGGGCCCGTGTTAGCTTATTCGTTGATGCAGACAGGGAACAATTGGATGCTGCGGTTTCCCTTGGGGCGCCCGTTACCGAAATTCATACGGGCAAATACTGTGATTTAACTGGTGAAGCGCGTGAGGATGAGCTGGCGCGTATCAAGGACGCTGTTGCCTACGGTGCTTCTATAGGTTTAGAAATGCATGCAGGGCATGGACTTAGCTATGAAACAGTTGGTGATATTGCAGTTATACCTGAAATCCAAGAATTGAATATTGGCCACTTTCTAATTGGGGAAGCAATTTTCCACGGGCTTGAGGCGTCTATTATTGAAATGCGCCGTTTAATGGATGAAGCACGTGCAGTATAGAGGCTTTCAGTTATGAGCAGTATAACAGAGCTTGTTGGATACACCTTTGATAAGCCTAGTCTTCTTGATGAAGCACTGACCCATCCTTCGTTATCTGGTAGTTACAATTATCAGCGGTTAGAGTTTTTGGGTGATAGGGTTTTAGGATTAGTGATTTCTACTTGGCTTTTGGAAGCATATCCGAAGGAAGCTGAAGGAAAACTAAATCGTCGCTTTACGTCATTAGTTCGCAGGGAAACCCTTGCTGAAATGTCGAGCAAACTTGGTATTGTGGACGCAATTATGCTGACGCCGGGTGCTGAAGCTGAGGGTACACGTCACAAAGAAGCAGTGCTGGCCGATGTGTGTGAAGCAGTGATCGGGGCCATGTATTTAGACGGTGGCTTTAATGTTGCAAATAAATTTATACGCAAACACTGGATTCCGCTTATGCAGGGCGAGGTGGACGCTATTAAAGATAACAAAACCCTTCTACAGGAATGGTGTCAGGCACGCGCATTACCGCTTCCTACCTATACCGTTGTGGGGCGTGCGGGGCCGGATCATAGCCCCATTTTTACAATTGAAGCCCGTGTTGATGGGAAAGGGGTAGCTGTTGCTGAAGGCACAGCGAAACGGCTGGCGGAACAAGCTTCTGCTAAAGAGTTGTTTGATACCCTCGCAGGAGAGAAATAATGGAAAATTTGCCTGAGAATGAAGGTGCTGAAGGTACGAGCTGTGGGTTTGTTGCTCTGATTGGTGCGCCTAATGCAGGCAAGTCAACCCTTCTAAACCAAATGGTTGGCGCCAAGGTCGCGATCGTGACCCACAAGGTACAAACCACTCGAACACGTATTACCGGCATTGGTATGCATGAAAAAACCCAGCTCGTCTTTATTGATACGCCTGGGATTTTTGAGCCTAAGCGCCGTCTTGACCGTGCGATGGTAAGCGCCGCCTGGAAGGGCTCTGAGGACGCGGAAAGCACTGTGTTACTTGTTGATGCGCGCAGAGGTGTTACCGAGGATGTGGAGCGCATCATCAGAGGTTTACAAAATGCCAAGCGCGATACAATTTTAGCTCTCAATAAAATTGATGGCATGAAGCGCGAAAACTTGCTGGCATTAATGGCAGAACTTAATGAGGCAGGTGTTTTCACTGATACATTTCTTATATCTGCCCTAACGGGTGATGGCGTGAATGATTTGAAGGCGTTTCTTTCAGATAGAGCCCCAGAAGGTCCTTGGATGTATCCTGAGGACCAGATTTCCGACACCACTATGCGCATCCTCGCAGCTGAAATTACTCGTGAGAAAGTGTATTTGCGTCTTCATGATGAGCTGCCGTACTCCACAACAGTTGAAACTGAAAAGTGGGAGGACCGTAAAGATGGCTCAGTTCGTATTGAGCAAGTTATCCACGTTGAGCGGGAAACTCAAAAAGGCATTGTGATTGGTAAGGGTGGCACAATGCTTAAAACGCTTGGTCAGATGGCGCGCGAAGAAATGGAAGAAGAATTCCAGCGTCGTGTGCATTTGTTCCTTCATGTTCGTACAACAGAGCGTTGGGCTGATGACCGCACTATGTATCAGGACATGGGTCTAGATTTTGTAGATTAAGAATAAACTACTGGGGCACCAATTATGGAATGGCAGGATGAAGCAATTGTGTTGTCCGCCACGCGCCTCGGTGAGAGTGATGCGATTCTCGAAGTTATGGCTAAAAACCATGGTAGATCTCGTGGTTTTATCAAAGGAGGGTTTGGCCGCAGGAATAAGGCCAATCTTCAGGCTGGGAACTTCCTTCAGGTAAATTGGCGTGCCCGGTTAGAAACAAATCTGGGGCGCTTCACCGTTGAGCTGCAGCATAGTCCGCTTGGTCAAATGATGGGTGATGGCTCCCGACTTTCGGCTTTGACTGCAATAACATCGGTTGTTGCGACAACAATGCCAGAAAATCATAAGCATGAAGAGGTTTATGATGGCCTCAAAGCACTTGTTGATCTTCTTGAGAATGAAGACGGAACGGTGGCTGTATGGGCAAGTGCTCTTGCGCGTCTAGAGCTTGGTATACTCGCTGAACTTGGTTATGGGCTCGACTTTTCAGAATGTGCGGCAACCGGTGTAAAAGAAGACTTGGTTTATGTGTCACCAAAATCGGCCCGGGCTGTTAGTGCTGCGGGTGGCATTGCCTATAAATCAAAATTATTGGCTCTGCCTTCTTTCTTACTAAAGGGGCATCAGGAGCTCCCTTCTAAGGAAGATGCGATTGATGGACTTAGATTGACGGGCTATTTTCTTGAGCGTAATATTTGGCTTGTGCAAGGGAAAGGGCAACCCGCAGCACGTGAGCGGCTATTTTCCTCACTTTTTCGCTAATTCTTCGCTCATGCGCTAAACAAATTGTGGATAACCACAACATCTTGTAGCCATTCGTGATTAGATCAGTATAGTCATTTTCATGTCTATAGAGTCTGAGTTTAACGATAATGTCATTGAGGCACCTTTTGCAGGTGCCCTGAGCGAACGCTACTTAGCGTACGCCTTGTCTACCATCATGTCTCGGTCGTTACCTGACGTTCGAGATGGGCTAAAGCCCGTGCACAGGCGTTTGTTATACGCTATGCGCCTTTTGAAGCTTGACCCGAGTACTGGTTATAAAAAGTGCGCGCGTGTGGTCGGCGATGTGATTGGTAAATACCACCCGCATGGTGATCAGTCCGTTTATGATGCGATGGTGCGGCTTGCCCAAGATTTTTCTGTTCGTTTTCCCTTAGTGGATGGTCAAGGCAACTTTGGTAACATTGACGGCGATAATGCCGCAGCAATGAGGTATACCGAAGCGCGCTTGACCCAAGTTGCCGCGGAGTTAATGGAGGGCCTCGAAGAGGACGCCGTTGATTTTCGTTCGACTTATGACGGTGAAGACGAAGAACCTCTTGTATTTCCTGGTGCCTTTCCTAACCTGTTAGCGAATGGCTCGTCAGGTATTGCTGTTGGTATGGCAACCAATATTCCACCTCACAATGTGGGGGAATTGGTGGATGGCATGCAGCTTCTTATTGAGGCCCGACGTAATACAGAAATGTCGGTAACGACAGTGGATTTACTTGATCGTATTCAGGGGCCTGATTTCCCGACCGGGGGGCAGGTTGTTGAGCCACGCGAGAATATAATTTCTGCCTATGAAACTGGTCGAGGAAGCTTCCGCTTGCGAGCACGCTGGGAAAAAG
>CAXBKT010000128.1:0-11088 GCA_963976155.1 uncultured Kordiimonadaceae bacterium
ACCGTAATAGGCTTGACGAACTTGGCGAGACACCTCGGCAAGTGTGAGACCCATTTTTTCCGTACCAGGCTTCAATTCTAACCTGATTTCTTCCGAAGCACTTTCGAGGTTGTTGCGAATGTCATAGAGAGTATCAAAGGTGCGTAGCTTTTCCTCAACATCACTAACCGCTTCCCTTAGGATATCAAGGTCAGGGTGACGAATTGAAAGCTCAAATCCTGGGTCGTTGTCGCCGTTTGTATAACGAACCGAAACAGCTTTCGCGTCGGGGATGTCACCCATAAGTTCGCGGAAGCGAAGAGAGGCTTCTTTTGCCCCCATCTCACGTGTTTCAGGTGGCGCTAGCTTGATTATCGCAAGTACACTGTCCCGCCGCGAGCGAGTATACCAGTTTTCAATAAGTTGGCCTGTACCGGCAGTGTTTGCATTTACTTCTTCAACAAGTGCTTTTTCTGCATCTTGAAGTTGGTTTAAAATCTCAAGCGCGCGAGCATACGAAGCGCCTTCAGGTAAAGTTACATTAACTGTGATCTCGTCTGATTCAATATCAGGCATAAATCCTTTTTTAATGTAGCCATTGCTGAATAGACCAAAGCCAAAGACTAAAACAAAAATGAAAACGCTGAAAGTTAGGTAACGGCGGTCAACTGCCCATTGCCCAAAACGGCGATAATGACGCTGTGCAAAGTTGGTAATGCTGTTCGCAATGCCTTTTTGGAAGCGACCAAAACGACCAACATTCTCACGAGGTTTAAGGCTCGAAAGGTGGGCCGGTAGAATGAGCAAGGATTCAACAAGTGAAAAGACAAGTGCTGTAATCACAACCCACGTAATGTGGCGTGTGAATTCAGACGTAGATCCATCAATGAAGATCCAAGGCATGAAGGCAATAATGGTTGTGAGTACCGCAAAAATAACCGGTTTTGCGACTAGCTGAGTACCAAAAACGGCTGCGGTGATACCTCCGCCGGTTTTCTGACTTTCTGTATGGATACTTTCACCGACAACGATAGCGTCATCTACCACAATACCTAGTACGAGCAGGAAGGCGAAAGTTGACAGCATGTTGATAGAAATACCAAGAGCTGGGAGGAAAATAAAGGCGCCAGCGTAGGCTGTGGCGATACCCGCAGCTACCCAGAAGGCAACTTTTGGGCGTAGTGTTAGCATCAGGACAATAACAACTAGGATGAGGCCTTGACCAGCGGCACCACCAATTGTTGCCATGCGCCCTTCATAAGCTTCATTATTATCAGTCCAAAGCGTTAATTTTGCACCAGTAGGCAAGCTTGATGTACGCTCATCAATCCATGTGCGAATTGATTGTGAAGCAGTAACGATATCCATCGTTTCTGTTGTCATCACTTGAAGTAATACTGCAGGTTCCCCGTTTAGGGTTGCGAGAATTTCATTGTCTTCAAAGCCATCAATGACAGTTGCAACATCATGAACTCGAATAGTACCGCCATCTGCTGTCTGGCGAACAATGATGTCACCAAACTCTTGCTTGGTATCAGCAAGGTTGCGGGCGGTGATATTATATTCAGCAGCGTTTGTGCGTACTGAGCCGCTTGAAGAGTTTAAGGAGTTGTTGCGGATCGCAGTTGCGATTTGAGCAAAACTAAGATTGTAGCGGTGGAGAGCTACTTCACTTACTTCAATTGATACTTCTTCGCGCCGAACACCAAATAGTTCAACAATTGAAACGGCTGGTAGCTGGGCTGCTTCCCTGCGAAGTTTTTCTGCAAGACGTTTAAGATCACGTTCACCGATATCGCCGTGCAAAGCTACGCGTATAAATTCATCTCTGTTTACCCATTGCTGAACTCGAGGGGGTTCAATGTCGCGGGGAAAGCTGGAAATAGAATCGACACGAATTTTCACGTCATTCATAAACTGAGTGAAGTCGACCTTTTGGCTAGCCAGGATATAAACCTGTCCACTTCCTTCGCCAGAACTAGAGCGGACCCACTCAATGTTGTCCAAGTCGCGCACAGATTCCTCAATGCGGGCTACAACTTGTTCTTCGACATCTTGAGGGCCTGCACCCGGCCAGGCAACGGCAATTTGTAAGCCAGGAAAACGTACTTGTGGATCAAGTTCCCGTTCCATTGATGAATAACCAGCAGCTCCTGCCAAGAAGATACCAATCATTAATAGGTTGGCGGCAACAGTGTTACGAGCCCACCATTCAATAAGTTTATTCATTGTTGCCTCCCCTAGCGTGTGGTGTTGTCGAGGTTTGCAGCGCTACGTGTAATGGGTTGCACTGCCATACCGTTGAATACGCTCTGAACCGGGGAAGTAACAACTTTCTCTCCGGCTTCAACGCCGCCGGTTACCATGACATGGTCGGCAGTTGTTGAAAGTACAGACACCGTACGGATTTCAAGTTTATCGTCATTGATAACATAAACTTTATCGGTACTTCGCAGGGCGTCACGAGGCATTATAAGAGCATTCTGGGGAGAAACACCTTCAATTTCAGCTGTAACGAACAGTCCAACAGCAAGCGGCATGCCTTGATTGGCGGCTGCGCCATATGGATCGTTTACTTCGGCAATAGCGTATACTAGGCGTGTGGTTTTATCGACAGATGGGCTCACGCGCTTAATTTGGCCCTTCCAGACATGCTGAGTTCCTCCCAAGCTGGCGTGGAAGGTGACCTTTGGCGCATTATTCTTGCCTGCTACAAAGCCAATTGGTAACTGCAGTTCGCTAAGCTGTGCATCAGTTAGGGGTAGTTTTATTTCTACAATGTTAGTGGCAAAAACACGACCAAGCTTTGTGCTGCCATTGACGAATTGGCCAACACCTACATTGCGCTCCAGAACGCGCCCTTGGAAAGGTACTGTAATATTTGTGCGCGCCAAATTTAATTGTGCAGTATTAAGGGCTGTTTCCGCAGCTTGAAGCTGTGCCTGAGCTTCTGCTACTTGATGTGCATTCAGGGCAAGGTGCGTTGGGTCTCCGCCTTTAACCCATTCTTCCCACTGCTTCTTTTTGATTTGGGCGTTGGCGAGTTCTTGTTCAACTTTTACCTTCGCTTGGTCTAAGCGCGCTTCGGCGCTGCGTACGGCCAACTGATAGTCGGCTTCGTCAATTTTGATTAGGGTCGCATTTGTATTGAATGCAGCCCCTTCTGAAAAGTTATTTGATACAGAGATAATGCGGCCTGACACCTGAGGTATCAGATCAATTTCTGTTTTTGGACGAATTTCCCCTTGAGTTTTTACGGAGAGTGTCACGGTTTCTGCGCGCACATCTTCAACATATAAAGAAACAGGGCGTGGAGCCTCTTCTTTTTTTTCGGGGGCTTCTTTGGCTGCTGCTAGAGCAATGACTGACCCTACACCAGCTATCAACACCACTACGGGCGCCGCAAACTTGAGAAATTTTCTCACAGCTATCCTCACATTCTCGCTATGTGGCTTTATGCCACTTTTTCTGTCGTGTTTTATTAATATGGCTTTATGCCACTTTTGTTTAGTCCTGTATACATAGGGTATCTGTCCAGAAAAGTCACTGTTTTTATAAAAAAAAGGTTTCTTTAAAAAAGTCCGTGAACCTTATGCGACTTTATGCCGTCTGTATTCTAACCCGCTAGAGATATATGGTTATTTTTACCAATGGGTGTGTACTGTTTTGATCAAGGAAAAGCTATGCTAAGCGACTCAGTAGCATTTGACGTACGTAACTTAACAAAAGTTTACGGCGAAGGTGAGGCTGAAGTACGCGCACTCCGGGGGGTTAGTACTGTTATCAAGAAGGGGCAAGTTATTGTGCTGCTTGGACCGTCAGGCAGTGGTAAGTCCACGCTTTTGAATATCCTTGGAGGGTTAGACTATGCAACAAGCGGTCAGGTTTTATACAATGGTGAAGACCTGGCTGAAATGGGTGATCGGCGCCTAACTGAATACCGCCGCAATAATATTGGGTTTGTTTTCCAGAACTATAATTTAATGCCGGGTCTGACAGCACGGGAAAATGTAGAACTTGTTACTGAAATAGCAAAAAATCCAATGAACGCGGTGGATGCGCTCGACTTGGTGGGGTTATCCCACCGGGTTGACCATTTCCCCTCCCAGCTCTCGGGTGGTGAACAACAACGGGTAGCTATTGCTCGGGCCATTGCTAAACAGCCAGAGGTTCTGTTCTGTGACGAACCAACAGGTGCGTTAGATTCTAAGACCAGCTTGCTAGTTCTTGAGGCCCTTAACCGGGTTGTAGAAGCAATTGGTACAACAATGCTGATGGTTACCCACCATCAGGGCATCGCACCTCTTGCGGACCGGGTCATTCATTTTAAGGATGGTCGTATCGATAAGGAAGTAGTGAACTCGGTGCGTGCGCATCCTGCAGGGATACATCTGTAATGACTGCAAAATTTATAAAATGGGTTATGAGCTTTTTGAAGCCGTTAGACCGCAAGCTCTTACGGGATATATGGGCGATGCGAGGGCAGGTAATTTCAGTGTCGTTGGTCGTAGCTTGTGGTGTGGCAATTTTTATTATGATGAATGGCTCTCTGTTTTCGTTGCGTGATACACTTAACGCTTATTATAGCCGCTACTATATGGCTGACGTTTGGGCGCCAGTACGTCGGGCCCCTAATACCCATATTGACCGTATTTTAGAAATTCCAGGTGTTAAGAAGGCTGCGGGCCGAATATCTGCGGCTGCTTTACTTGATATGGATGGGTCTTCTGAGCCTGTGAGGGCGAAAATTGTCTCGCTACCAGACATCGGGCAGCCGACAATCAACGCAGTTCACTTGAAAGAAGGGGCGCTGCCAACAGCCGATTCTGAAGAAGTGCTGGTTTCAAACGACTTTATGGTGGCACATGACCTTAAAGTGGGAACCTATATCAGTACTACCTTGTATGGTGTGAAGCGTAGATTGAAGGTCTCCGGGATCGCATTGGCACCAGAGTTTATATATTCTATTGCCCCGGGTGAGATGATTCCGAACCCTGCTCGATATGCCATTATGTGGATGGGCTATGATACTCTTGCCCATGCCTATGATATGGACGGTGCTTTTAATGAGGCGGTGTTGATTTTGGATCCCAGCGCACAGCGAGAGGAAGTGTTGCGCCGTGTTGATTTGTTGCTTGATCCATATGGTGCTGCTGGTGCCTACGAGCGTGAAAACCATATGTCAGATAAATTTCTAGCTAATGAGTTCACGAAGCTTTCTACGCTCGGCGGAATTCTACCGCCAATTTTCCTTGGGGTGGCGGCCTTTTTACTTAACATGATTATAACGCGAATTGTTGAGCAAGAACGCGAACAGATTGGCTTGATGAAAGCATTTGGATATCGCTCTGGCGATATCGTTGCTCATTATCTTCGGCTAGCAGCTGTTATTGTGGCACTTGGTGTGGGAGCTGGATGGTATTTTGGTGCCCAAATGGGGGGCGGCATGGCGAATATCTATAAAGGGTTTTTCCAGTTTCCATCACTGACCTTTTCTCCTCCGTGGGCTTTGTATTTGCAGGGCGCTTTGTTTGCTTTAGTGGCTGGTGCGCTTGGTGTGTTTCTAGCCGTTCGTAAAACTATGGAACTGCAGCCAGCCGTAGCGATGTCTCCTCCTGCACCAACTGACTATAGCGGTTTAGGGCGTATCGGGGCCAAAGCTAAATGGATGGACCAAGGGCTACGCCTGATGATACGTCATATCGCGCGGTGGCCTGCTAGGTCGCTGCTCACTAGTTTTGGTATCGCGCTTGGTATGGCCATTATGATCGGGGCGCAAGGGGGACGTGACGCCGTAGACCGAATGATGGAGACACAATTTGATTTTATTAGCAGGCAAGACCTGACCGTGAGCTTTACCGAGGCGCAAGACAGAGCCATTCTCCACGAGGTAGCATCGCTGGATGGTGTGATTAAGGTCGAGCCGTTTCTTGTAATGCCGGCAACAATTAGTTTTGATCATTTCAAGCGTCACCAAGGCGTGACGGGTGTAATATTTGATGCTGACTTGAATATTCTTCTGAATACCGAAGGTCAGATAATCAATCCTGCACCGCAAGGGCTTACTATTTCGGGAAGTTTAGCGAAGGCTCTCTCGGCTGGCCCCGGAGATATGCTACAAATACAATTTAAAACGGGTGAGCGAAAGCAACTGCAACTTCCTGTGACACGTGTTGTCTCAACTTACATGGGCACGCCAGCCTATATGGAGATGGCAGCTCTATCCGCTGCACTCCAAGATGGTGATAGGGTGTCGGGTGTTTATCTGAAGGTGGATGAAAACCAACTGCAAACGATTTACCACCAGCTAAAATCTATGCCGCGAGTTGCTGCAGTTGACGCTAAAAAAACCTCCATGGCGGCGATGCAGAAATCTATGGATGAAGTCATGGGCACAATGACAGTTTTCAATACGGCTTTTGCTAGTTTGATAGCGATCGGTGTGGTGTTCTCTAGCGCTCGTATTTCTTTCTATGAGAGGCAACGAGAGATGGCGAGCTTGCGGGTGCTGGGTTTTACCGTTGCGGAGGTGAATGCCATATTACTTGGTGAATTGGCGGTTCTTACTTTTATAGCTTTGCCCATTGGTGGGTTCCTTGGGTATCAGCTCGCAGCATTTATGGCAGCAAGCCTAAGTTCGGAATTATTTAGCGTGCCAGTTACCGTTTCAAACGGGACTGTTGGTTACGCTGTAACTGTTATTTTAATTGCATCATTAGTTTCTGCGGCAGTCATAGCTAGACAAGTTTCCAAATTGGATATGGTTGTAGCACTGAAGACGCGTGAATAAGGAGTAGTACGATGGTGAGACCTCGTGCGCGCACGATTGTATTTTGGGTGATGGGTTTGTTGGTGGCTGGTTTTTTACTTCTTTCCTTTAAGCAGCAGCCGGTACCTGTTGATGTGGCTCATATAAGCAAAGGTGATTTGGCTGTTACGGTTTCAGACGATGGCCACACAAGAGTTAAAGAGCTTTATGTTGTGTCGGCACCAGTCGCGGGTCGTGTTTTGCGTCTTGAGCCTGAAGTTGGAGATACCGTGACGGCTGACAAAACGTTGCTAGCGGTAATGTTACCTTCAGGGCCGGGCTTTTTGGATGAACGCAGGGCTCAAGAGGCTGTAGCAGTTATTGAGGCTTCTGAAGCGGCGCTTCAACTTGCAATAGGAGATGTTGAACGAGTAAAGGCTGAAGTTGAATATGCTGAAGCTGATATTGCTCGCGCAGAAGCTTTGGTTAGAACAAACACTGCAAGTCCGGCAAGATTGGACCGGGCACGCCTAAGTCTGAAGACAGCGCAGGCACAATTGCAAAGTGCAAACTCAAGTGTACGGATGCGCCGCGCGGATGTTGCGGTTGCCAATGCCGCACTTATTGGTCCAGAAAAAAGTAATGGAAATGGAGCGCCTGCTGGGATTGTTCAGATTGTTGCCCCAATTGATGGTGCGGTTTTGACACTTCGGCATGAAAGCGAAGGTATCGTAACTGCGGGCACACCGTTACTTGAGTTGGGTGATCCTTCTAAAATTGAAATTATTGCGGATTTTTTATCTCATCAGGCTGTTAACGTGAAACCCGGTGCGGAGGTTTTTGTTGAGGCTTGGGGAGGGGCGCCCTTGAAGGGACATGTGCGTCTTGTGGAACCTAAGGGTTTTACCAAAGTATCTGCACTCGGCATCGAGGAGCAACGCGTTAATATCATTATAGATTTTGATAATAATAAAGATGTAGCCCAGAGATTGGGGCATGGCTTTCGGGTAGAGCCTCGAATTATTCTATGGCAAGGTCAGGATGTACTGCGAGTACCTGTTGCAGCTATTTTCCGGCATGAAGGGGGGTGGGCTGTCTTTAAAGAGGTTGGCGCAAACGCCCTTTTGACGCCGGTTGCTCTGGGTAAAATGAACGACAGTTACGCTGAGGTTTTGGACGGACTTGGAGTTGGCGATGTTATTATTTTGCACCCGCCAGAGAGTGTGTCTGATGGCAGTTCAATCTCGCCGAGGAGAGATTAAATCTTATTTAAATGAATTGCTGATACTAACGGGTGTAAGTTGCTTTTTCTTAGGTATTTTTTTATGATCCTAAGTTCAGTTTTCCGAGTGAGCCCAATATGAGCAAAGACCTACACCCTGAAAGTCAAAATAAAGATGCTGCCTTTAATGCGGATGGTGGTCAGTTGGCATCTTTATTGGAGGTTATTACTGAGGCGGTGATTGTCCGTAGTGGCGAGCAAATAGTCTATTTAAATGGAGCTGCAAGATCACTTCTTGGTTTTGATGGGCCGCTTGATGGCAGTAAAACCTCGGAGATACGTAATTTTGTGCATCCGGATGATCGTGCAATCCTGAAGGATTATTATTCGAAGCGTATTGGTGGGGAGGAAGCGCCTACTCAGTATGAGTTTCGTATCATCCGGACTGATGGTGGTTTGGTATGGACTTCATGCCAAGCGAGCAGAATTCTCTGGAGGGGACAGCCTTCAGTTGTGGCGTGTTTGACGGATATTTCCGCGCAACGTCAGATCGAAAAAAATACCAGCAAGTCAGAGCGTTTGTTCCAGTATGTATTCAATCTCGTTCCTGATGTGATGTTGTTAGCCAACTTAAGAGATGGGCATATAGTTGATGTAAATCCTTCGTTTCTCAATGTATTTGGCCTGAGGCGAGATGATGTTATCGGGCAAACATCTGATGATCTTGGTATATGGGCAGATGGAACTTTTTTGAATCGTTTTGTTGAAGAGTTGAAGATGACTACTTCGATGATGGATGTGCCCGCTACGGTTCGAACGCGTGGTAATGTGATTCGCCATTTTCAGTTGTTTGCGCAAAAAATAGAATATGGTGTGCAGCCGCTGTTACTGCTTATTGGCCGTGATGTAACCGATGATTTGGTTCAAGCTCAGGAGCTGCAAAAAAGTAAAGATAATGCAGAACTTGCAAATCGGGCGAAATCAGCTTTCCTTGCGAACATGAGTCACGAGCTAAGGACTCCACTGAACGGTATTCTGGGCTTTGCTGAGATTATTCGAGATCAAATAATTGGCCCAATAGGCAACCACCGGTACGCAGAATATGCTGGCGATATTCATTCTAGTGGAACGCATCTTCTACATATTATTAATGATATTCTGGATCTGTCTAAAGTAGAGGCGGGGCAGCTCGGCGCGCACTTTACTTGGATTGATCCGGTTGGATGTTTGGAAGCATGCTTAACACTTGTGCATCAGCGGGCGTTTGAATCAGATATTACTGTTGAACATGAGCTTGATCAGACGGTCTTAATTGAGGCAGATGAGCGTCTAGTGAAGCAAATCGGAATCAATTTGCTCAGCAATTCAGTCAAATATACCGAGCCTGGCGGCCATGTTAGATTGTCGCTTGCACGCACGGCAAATGGCGGTGTGTGCCTAAGTGTTGCTGATACTGGCATTGGGATGAACCCAGAAGAAATTAAAGTGGCCCGAAGGCCGTTTGGTCAAGTGGAGTCGCACCTTAGTAAGAAAAATGAAGGCTCGGGTCTCGGTTTGCCGTTGGTGAATACGTTCGCTGAAAAATTAAGTGCGACAATGACTATTGAAAGCCAGTCCGGGGTCGGAACACGCGTTAATATTACGTTCCCACCGTTCAAGGTGAAGGAAAAAGAGGGAAACGTTGAAGGAGGTACTGGGGGCGAGATTTAGTCGCGCCTCAGTGTGTTTATACTACTTAGTGGGACTGCTCTCTTTCAACAGCGCGCCAGCCAATATCCTTCCGGAAAAAGCCATCATTCCATTTGATTTTTGATACCGCGAGATATGCAGCTTTTTGCGCTTCTGTGGTCGTGGCACCAAGGGCTGTTACGTTTAGAACGCGTCCACCGTTTGATACGACTTGGCCGTAATCAAGTTTGGTTCCTGCATGAAAAATACGGGCATTACCGGTTGCCTCGGCCGCTGCAAGGCCGCTAATTTCAGCGCCTTTTGCGTATGGGCCAGGGTAACCATTGGCGGCCATAACAACAGTGAGCGCTACGTCATCTGACCAGTCAATTGTAAGGCCTTCAAGTTCGCCTTTCGCTGATGCTGCGAGCAATGGTACCAAATCACTCGTCATGCGAGACATTAAAACCTGACATTCGGGGTCACCAAATCGGCAATTATATTCGATCAGCTTAGGGCCTGTGTCTGTGATCATCAAACCGGCGAAAAGGACACCTTTGTAAGGGTGTCCCATGTCAGCCATAGCTTTTGTTGTAGGCACAATAATTTCGTCCATAACACGCTTGCACATATCATCTGTCATAACTGGTGCTGGCGAATAAGCGCCCATACCACCAGTATTGGGGCCTGTGTCGCGCTCACCAACCGCTTTATGGTCTTGCGCTGTATCGAGGGCGAGGGTGGTTTTGCCGTCAGCAAGGGCAAAAAAGCTTGCCTCTTCACCCGTCATAAATTCTTCAACGACAACTTCTGCGCCTGCTTCACCAAAGGCACCTTCAAAAATTACATCAACGGCTTCAAGGGCTTCCTCTACTGTCTGTGCAATAATTACACCTTTACCAGCAGCGAGACCATCGGCTTTCACAACGATTGGTGCACCTTGCTCAAGGATATAATTTTTGGCAAATTCAGCATCAGAAAACCGGCCATATGCGGCTGTCGGGATGTTGTATTTCGCGCACATATCTTTTGTGAAACCCTTGGAGCCTTCAAGCTGGGCGGCGCCTTTTGTTGGGCCAAACGCGAGGATGTCTGCGGCGGTTAGGTCATCAATGAGGCCTGCTACCAGCGGTGCTTCAGGGCCCACAACCACAAGGTCAATTTCATGGTCTTTACAGAATGAGATTACAGCGGCGTGGTCGCTTTCATCCAATGCTACACAGCTTGCGATGTCAGCTGTTCCACCGTTTCCTGGTGTGCAATAGAGGGATTTCAATAGAGGGCTCTGTGCGATTTTCCAGCAGAGCGCGTGTTCGCGGCCGCCGGCACCGATAACGAGTATGTTCATTCTGTTGGTACCTGTGAGTGGCTGATCCAAAAGCTGGCCCCTTGTATCATAGCTTGCGGAGTAGGCAAGGGCCTTTATATGTGCCAGTTGTGTGACTTTGGTGTGCCATGTTGTGTCTCTGTG
>CAXBKT010000129.1:0-10883 GCA_963976155.1 uncultured Kordiimonadaceae bacterium
AAGCCGACAATCCCAGTGCGCGTTCGATCAATTGGGTAACGCTGCGCTTTGCATCTTCGAACTGTGCATCACTTAAAGAATCCCCATTATTCATTACGTTTATTTGAGCTTCAAAATCCGCATAATGCTGCGTAGTAGCCCAAATCATATAGAATAGGTTCCGAACATTCACAGGCTCCATCTTACCCTCAGATATCCAGCGATTAACCACCAGTTCACGGCTTTCAAGCCAAGGCTTAACCGTATCCTTCAAATAGCCTTGTAAAAACGGTGCGCCGCTTGCCATTTCGATTGCCCACAAACGTGACCCATGCGGTCTAGCGCGTGAAAGCTCCATCTTTGACAATACATAAGTCTCAAATGCTTGAAATGGATCATCTGTTTCATCGAAAGTATCGGCAGCGTGCAGCCACATAGAACAAACACCCTCAATAACCTGACGGTACAAGTCTTCCTTGGAACCAAAATAATAGTAAACATTTGGTTTTGGTACGCCAGCAAGCTCAGCAATCAAGCCAACACTCGCACCCTTAAAACCTTTTTCGGCAAATACCTTTTCGGCAGCAACCAATATTTTGGCAACATTTTCCCGCCGAATACCTGATTTATGCCCTGTGTCCTCAGTACTATTTTCTGTCATCGGGCCCTCCCCACTAGCCACATTTAACCAAAGAAAATTCAAATGTCTATTTATCGTACATTTAAAAAGAAGACGCCCGGGAGGAAGGCCCCCGGGCGCAGGTGTTCTAACGGGAGAGTTTAGAACTTGTATTTAATACCAACTTGGATGCGCCATAGTGAATCGTCCACGTCACGTTGGTTAACCACATCGAAGTTAGGGCCAACCGCCGCACGTGATCCACCTGGTGCGAAGTTTGAGTAAACATACTGCGTACCATCATCGCTTAATGCAGCATCAAGTACCGGTACAGCCTCACCAACATCACCAGAGTCAATGTAACGCTGAATGTTGTTGCCGTTACCAAGAAGGTTTAAAACGTTTTCAAAGTCGATAAACACTTCAAGCTCATGACCATCCATGAATGATGGAAGCTCTTGCTGGAAGCGGATATCAAGGTCTGTTGACCATGCTTCTTCGAATGAGTTACGTGGTGAAATCTGACCTGCATACTCGTTCAAACCTGAAGCTTCTAGGAAGTTAAGGAAATCACCGAGTGTACCTTGTGCTTCAAGAGCTGAAAGGTCAACACGTGGATCACTAGCGCCAGTAGGAACGTAGAACAAGTTGCGTTCTTCGTTATCTGAATCACCAAATAGGCTAGTTGGCGTATTGTTATCATACGCGTAGCTGAATGGTGCGCCAGAACGGGCACGGAAGAAGAAGCTAAAGCTTGTAGTATAATCTTCCCAGAAATCGTGATTAAGACTACCTGAAATCACAATGTTATGCTTGTTGGAGTACTGTGACGGCGCCACAACTGGGTGGTTGATAATGGCTACAGCAACTTCTTCAAAGCTTGACGTTGCAGTTGAGCTGTTACCCGGGTTACCCATTTTTGTATCAGTGTAAGCATAACCAGTACGGAAATCTAATGTCGTACGATCACTCAGTTCAAAAGTTTTTGACAATTGAGCCGAGATAGATGTCGTAGAGCCATCATCCCCACGTGTATTTGTCAGCAAAATATCCTGATCATCACTGCCTGCATCACAAGCTGCTAAGTCATTAATATTTGTAAAGCCATCGCGTGGGCCAACAAATGTTGCATTACAACCAGCATGAAGCGGGTCAATTGCCACAAACTGAGGACGACCATCAGGTAGAATTGTCCCGTTTGGAGTTAGTGTTAGGTCAACAAAGTCATAAGTATTTTGGCTTTTGCTGTAGATGAAATCTAAACCAACTTGCCAATCATCAAAGAAACTAGAACCGGTATCTTGTGTATAGTGCGTTAAGCCCAAGCTCCAACGTTGCTGCGTAGCAACTTTAAGGTCAGGATCAATCGCATCAACACGGCCTGTACCTGCAAGAGCAGATTCTTGTTGCTGTGCTGTAATACAAGCAGGGATACCAGTGAAGTTTCCGCCATTCAATACCTGAAGGTCAGCATCTGTACATGTACCGCGACCGCTACGGCCAGAACCAACACCACTTCCGAAGTTAGTGAATGCGTTAGAGAACCATACAGTCGGGTCACCACCAGCGAAAACACCGAAGCCAGCAGTCAAAGTAGTTTCTCCGAACGTATCTGCAGGAAGGTTGTACTTTAGACCCAAGCGCGGGAGAAATACGTCAAGGCCTTCAAACCCTACTGCGTTTGAGAAGCCATAACGGTCATTAAACGGCTGACTTGCAGTTGGCACATCATCTGATTGATAGAAATCATACCGTAGACCTGCAGTTACTGTCAGATCGTTTGACATCTGCCATTCGTCTTGCAGGTAAAGTGTATGAACATTACGAGTAAAGTTCGCTGCAGCATCGTTAACATCGCCACTAAAAGAGCCATTACCCCGGATGCCATTGGCCAAACCAGCGTCAAGTGCGTCAATATCCGAGAAGGTAATTCTACCTGTTGCATCAGGTACAAACAGATTAAATACTTTTGTACGGTCAAGCTCGTAACCAAACGTAATAGTATGGTCACCAGCAATATAGTCACCAGCAATTTTAACCTGATCAACCGTATACTCGAGCGCGTTTGCACTACGGAACTGGCCCGGACCACTCGTAAAGATAACGTTTCCGGCACCGTCTTCAACTTCGATACGTGCTTTGTTGTCGTTTTGTGCTTCACCGCCGCCGAGTGGATCCTGAAGGTCAACTACGTCATTGCGAGAAAGGCGGATTTCAGTGGAGAAATTATCAGACCAATCTGAGAATAAACGCACTGAGTATGTGTTTGATTCCGTTCCTTCAACTTCAAAGTTGTCGCCAAATGTGAAGCCACCAAAGCCATAGTCATCTGACTCAAGGTTAGATTCTGTCAAGCGCGAGTATGTTGCAGCAAGCCTGTGATCATCGTTCAAGTTCCAATCTAAGCGACCGAAATAACGGCGGCTTTTCTGTGGAAGTGTACGAATAATACCAAGTGTATCGCGACCGTACTTGCTAGACAGGATGTCGCTAATACGGTTCGCATCAGTTTCCGTGATAAAGCTTTCGTTCGCAAAACCAGCGCCAATTGGGCCACTATTCTGGTTACCAGCGCCTTTTGTCTCTTCATATGAAGCATAGAAGAAGAGCTTATCTTTAACGATTGGACCGCCAACTTCAGCGCCCCAGTTTTTGTCAGAGAAAGGCTCTGAGCGAACTACTTGATCTTCGAGAGTTGTACCAGTGAGGCCGCCATCGTTGTATACGTAGAAGGCAGAACCATGAAATTCGTTACTACCCTGCTTGGTAACAACGTTAATGTTACAGCCTGTAAACTGACCGTACTCGACACTAATCGGCGCGAACTCAACTGAAGTTGCAGCCATTGAGTCAAACGGGATAGGGAAAGTATTACGTGAAAGGTTACCGGATGAATTCAAACCGAAACCATCCGCACTGCGAACACCATCAATAGTGAATGAGTTAGACCGGTTGCTACCGCCATTACAGCTGATACCATAACCGTTACCGCCACTTGAGCGACCGATGCTAACGCGGGGGTCAATACGAACAACATCGCGTACGTTACGGCTAATTGTTGGCTGACGCTCGATTGTCGCGAGATTGAAAGAGGAGCTTGGACCTACTGCAACAGTAGTCGCTACCAACTTCTCAGCTACAACAGCAATCTCTTCAAATTCGTTTGAGTCTTCAGTCAGAGTGATGTCAAAACTGCTTGCACCAGAAAGGCCTGTCTGAATATCAGTAATGACGGCATTTTGGTAAGTGTCTGACGCTACACGTAGAGTGTACGGGCCACCCACACTCAATGAACGGAAGCTAAACGCACCCGCATTGTTTGTAGTTGACGTTTTTGTCGCGCCAGTACGCGTATCAATAATTGTAACGGTTTGACCAGCAGCAGGTGCACCAGCTGGTGATAACACCGTACCACGAATCGAAGATGTAACTTCCTGTGCAATCACAGGAACACTTGCTGCCATTGCCGCAAGTGCAACACTGCTACAAAGAGCAGCTCTCATTTGGCGTCTCATTCCCTAAGCTCCCTATGGAGTATGCAGCCCCCTAAAGCGATGCCCATCAAAGCTGCAATCCTAAACTAACTAAATAAATCCCAACACAACGGATATAGCAGAAGAGACCAAATCTTGACTAAAAGGTCAAGACGGTCTCAAAACGGCTATACGCCTGCGTTCCACCCCTTCTATCGATGAATTGTTTAATTTTTTTGACAGAAAGGTCAGGATTCATAGAATTTTTGGATAGTTCAGGAAAAATCAGCTCGTTTTTGTTATTATTTTTTCGTGCACAACGATGTACTGACCATTAGGCACCCAAACAGCAATATAGGCTCCATGCACTTCAAAAAAATGAGACATAGCCTCCCTCTCAGAAGCTATGTCACAAATTTGTCACATGATTGTAATAAATATTTTAACCGGTGAGCTTAGAGACCCTATTCTGACGCAAAAGCCTTATTGAGGTAGCCAGCGAGCCGAATCCCGCCCTTCGACAACTGAGACTTCAAAGTGGGGGCATGCTTATAGATATAATCATAACTAAAAATAGCGTTACCCACGTCATATATATCACCGCGCAGAGCAACAATTTCCGACACCCACTCTAGAGGAGTGCTCTTCTGCCAGCTAGCAATCTGCTCCGGGTTTATTTTCGCATCAAGAAACCGCGTCCATTCGGTGAAAGACAAGTTATATTGATTAATAAAGTCCTCGTCCCAAACCATATGCAGATTTGTCATGCGGCCAAACCAAACAACTTCAATCCGGTTCCCACCCCAATCTTCACGGCGGCCAGCATGCAAGGGCATATGCAAATCACCAATAATATGAATGATAAACCGTAAAGCTTTTTGGCGTTCTTCCCACGGTGCGTTCTTATCTTTTAACGTTTCAGTGAAAGCATGAAGGGCGGTGTAGGCGTCACCTGCCGGGTTTTTATCACTATCTTCATAAGAGACCCCGTCGGGTAAATTAATATAATGGTATGGCTGCGATGTACGTCTCCAATACTCATCGGGGTTTGAGCGCATTTCGTCGGGCCATGTCGCGGCCTCAGCCATAAACTCGTTCCCAAGCAATTCCTTAACAGCCGCAGCAGCCTCTGGTGTCAAATGCCTAGACGCAAGCTCTGCAATAGTCCGGTGCCCTGTTGGCCCGTATGCATTCACTGCCCCTGATATCAGCATTACTGCCGCTGTCATTATTCCAAACAAACGAACCATCAGTTTTCTCCGAATTAAAATGCGCTTACACCCTCTTCAAGTGGCGCTATTCCTAAATGAGTTGCAACAGACTGCCCAATATCAGCAAAACTTTTACGCACACCCCCGCTACCCGACTTTAAGTTAGGCCCATAAGCCACAAAGGGTACATGCTCGCGTGTATGGTCTGAACCGGGCCATGTAGGATCACAGCCATGGTCAGCGGTTAGGATGACAACATCATCCTGCAGCATACCCGAGAGGAATTCAGGTAAACGTGTGTCAAAATACTCAAGAGCTGCGGCATAACCAGCAACATTTCGTCGATGTCCGAAACTCTGATCAAAATCGACAAAATTAACGAACGTGAGGCTACCCTCTTCCGCCTCATCTTGCATTTTCAACGTCGTATCAAACAGAGCGTCAAGACCATTGGCTTTAACTTTTTTTGTCAAACCTTTGTGGGCAAAAATATCAGCAATTTTGCCAACAGAAGTAACCTCACGCCCCGCATCTTCCAGCTTCTCTAATAATGTTGGCTTGTGAGGCGGTGTTGCATAGTCCCTACGGTTCCCTGTTCGCTCGAATTTGCCATCCTCACCAACAAATGGGCGAGCAATTACGCGCCCGATTTCGTATTTATCAACTAGTTCTCGCGCCACTTCACATACTTGGTACAAACGCTCTAGTCCAAAATGTTCTTCATGGGCAGCAACCTGAAAAACACTGTCCGCTGAGGTGTAAACAATTGGCTTACCAGTTTTAATATGCTCATTACCAAGCTCATCGAGTACAACAGTCCCCGACGCAGCCTTATTGCCAATAACACCTGGTAAATCACAGCGCTTACATAAGTCCTCCAGAAGTTCGGCAGGGAAACTCGGATATTTTTGCGCAAAATATCCCCACTCGAACATTACTGGAACGCCAGCCATTTCCCAGTGGCCTGATGGCGTGTCCTTCCCAAATGAAAGCTCTTCGCACGCGGCGTAAAATCCTGTTATAGGCTCATCTGTAGTACAACCATCTGGTATCCGGCCAGTTGCGAGTTCTGCAGCTTTGCCTAGGCCAAGTTTCACCATATTTGGAATATTCAAAAGACCAGCTTTAGGTCGGTCTGCGGCGACACCGCCGTCCGAGCACCATTTGGCTATGTGCCCAAACGTATCACCACCAACATCACCAAATTTATCAGCATCTGGCGCTTCACCAATACCAAAACTGTCTAACACCAGTATAAACGCACGAGCCATTGGATTACCCTTCAATAATATCGCAAGTTACGGGGCCGACCTCAGGGCATGTATCGGCAATAGTCACATACTTTTGAAAAGCTGCAATTGCAGCATCTGCTTCGTTCTCACTTGCGGCATAAACCGTCGCAAGACGATCACCTACGGTAACCTTATCACCTATTTGGCATACATCAGCGAGGCCAACAGAATGATTAATCTTCTGTGCGGGATCAGTTCTACCTCCACCAAGCGCCACGACAGACATACCAATATCACGCGTTTCCATAGCGGAAACGTATCCATTTTTTTTCGCCTGTATCACTTTAGCTACTGGTGCTAATAGCAAATAATTACTATATTTTTCCATGAAATCAGGAGGCCCACCCTGGGCCGAAACCATTCGTCCAAAAATTTCTGCTGCTTTACCCGAACTGAGAGCCTCTTCAGCCTTCATTCTAGCTTCAGAAACAGAAGTGCACGCACCGGAAATTGCCAGCATATGTGCGGCAAGGTCTAGAGTTATCTCAAGTAGCCGCTTATCAGCTCCGGTAGGGTTTCGCAAAAAATCAACCGTTTCAATCATTTCAATTGCATTACCTGCCGTACGCCCAAGTACTTGGTTCATATCGGTAACAAGCACATTGGTCGGCGTATTTGCAGCCTTCGCAACTCGAACGATGTTTTTCGCAAGGGTACGGGCCTTATCAGCACTATCCATAAAAGCGCCGTTTCCAAACTTTACGTCCATAACAAGCGAGCCAAGGCCTGCGGACAATTTCTTCGAGAGAATTGAGGCTGTAATCAATGGCACAGATTCAACAGTAGCGGTTACATCCCTTATACCATAAAAACGCTTATCAGCGGGGGCCAGCCGGCCTGTCTGACCAATGATTGAACATCCAACAGATTTTACAACGTCTGCCAAGCGGTCGATACTTGGATAAGGGTCAAATCCCGGAATAGCTTCAAGCTTATCAAGTGTACCGCCTGTATGCCCAAGACCACGCCCTGAAATCATCGGCACGAGACCGCCACAAGCTGCCACTATCGGCGCAAGCATAAGACTTACTTTATCGCCAACACCTCCTGTAGAGTGCTTGTCCGTAATGGGCGCATCTTTATCAAAACCGTATTTTGCCCAGTCAATAACATCACCGCTATCGCGCATGGCAATTGTAAGTGCAGCGCCCTCTTCAGGTGTCATACCATTGAAAAACACCGCCATTGCAAAGGCTGCGATTTGGCCCTCAGTAACACCGCCGTCCGTGATACCAGCAACAAACCGCGTGATATCGGCATCCGAGACAACTCCTCCATCTCGTTTGGTCCGAATAGCTTCTTGCGGGATAAAAATAGAAGTTTCACTCATTACACACCTAATTTTCTATATTTTCTGGACCGAAAGCGTGCGGTAATAAAGTAGCGCTATCTGTTTCAAGTAAAACAACCCCGTCCCGGTCACAAACCGTAACGGGAGCGCCTTTTTTGCCTGCGAACTCTCGTATTTTCTGTCGGCAACCGCCGCAAGGCGTACAGGCTTCGACACCTGGTCCAACAATGACTATATGGACTATTGAGCGACCACCATTCAGAATCATGTTGCCAATAGCATTTGATTCCGCGCATTGCCCCAAGGGGTAAGCAGCATTTTCAACATTACAGCCTGCATAGATATTACCATCATCAGCTATAACTGCAGAACCAACAGGATGCTTTGAATAAGGCGCGTAAGCCTTTGCAAGCGCTTTAACGGCCTCACTGATTGCTTGTTGTAGCTTATCGGCCATTCTAACGATCTTTCTCATAGGGAATACCACTTGCGCGCGGCGCCTGAATTCGGCCAACAAACCCGGCCAAAATGATCACGGTCAACACATAAGGGAGCATAATGGTAAACTGCACTGGTATCTCGCCAATGAGCGGCAGTTCAATGCCCTGCAAGCGCCCCTGTAGCGCATCAACAAAACCAAACAAGAGACATGCTAGCAATGTGGGAACAGGCTTCCATTTTCCAAAAATCATGGCAGCCAACGCTAAATACCCCTTGCCCGCCGACATATCCCGGATAAACCCTGCACCAAGACCTGTAGAAAGCACTGTGCCCGCAAAGCCGCAAAGCGCACCCGATATAATCATTGCCTGATACCGAAGTGCGCTAACCGAAATACCCGCTGTATCAACAGCCTCTGGGTTTTCACCAACTGCACGAAGGCGTAAACCAAAGCGTGTTTTATAGAGCATCCAAGCAACTGCAGGCACAATCAACACTGTCAGGTATGTAATTAAGTTATGCCCCGAAATAATATCGCTATAGACCGCACCAATTAGCGGCACCCCTGCGAGCTCATTCGCAAATGGCAGTGTTATGGCACTAAAGCGGCCTTCATCACCCAGTAGTGGCGTTTGTCCACCTTTACGGAACCAGAAATTAGCAAGTGTCGGTGCCGCGCCAGCGACCGCAATATTAATCGCCATACCGGACACTATCTGGTTCCCGCGCTGTGCAATCGCAACATAGGCATGCAACAAAGCCAACAGTACAGACGAAAATATGCCCGCAAGCAAACCAAGCCAAGGAGAGCCTGTCACCGCAGCGGTTGCACCGGCGGCAAAAGCGGAAGCTAGTATTTTACCCTCTAAGCCAATGTCCACAATACCCGCACGCTCAGCTACTAGCCCTGCCAGAGCTGTAAGAATAAGAGGCGTCGCAATCCTAAGCGTCGAATCTGTAAGAAGAACAAGGTCAGCAAGGAATTCCATCACACAGCCTCCCTTGCAGAAAAGCGTGCGAAAACAGCTGTAAGCGGCCTACGGAACATATGTTCCATGGCACCAGCAAACAAAATCACCAAACCTTGGATCATAACAATCAAATCGCGCGTAATCGTTGGCATCTCAAAAGCAAGCTCGGCACCAAACAAAATAGCCGCTAAAATGATACCTACAGGGTGGTTCCTGCCCATAAAGGCAACAGCAATACCAACGAAGCCATAACCAAGTGTAAAGTTGCCAAGGAGACGATGTTGCTCACCCAGCAACTCATTCAGCCCCATCATACCCGCAAGTGCGCCAGATATCATCATCGCAACAATTGTCATCCGCGGCACTGAAATACCAGCAAAAGCAGCAGCGCTCTGGTTTTGCCCAACAACACGTAGTTCATAGCCAAACCGTGTACGCCACAACAAAAACCAAACGCCCGTGGCACAAACAAGTGCGATCAGGAGCGACACATTCATCGGCCCTTCTTCAAACATGATACCTATGCTGCCAAGCAGCTCATGGAGCGGTGTTAAAGCTGCACCTTCGGGGAAATCCCTACTTTCAGGCATCTGCCCACCAGGGCGTTGAAGTGGTCCAACAAGCATGTAGGCAAGAAGAGCTGAGGCAATAAAGTTAAACATGATGGTGGTGATAACAATATGGCTACCACGTTTTGCCTGGAGGTATGCGGGTATATAGGCCCATGCAGCACCAAACACTGCTGCACCAACGATTGCCAGTAATACAGAAAGAAAAGGTGAAACATCACCAACCATGAAAACCGCGAGTGTAAGGCCCAAGCCGCCAATCATTGCCTGTCCCTCACCGCCGATATTAAAATGCCCTGCATGAAAAGCGAGCGAGACGGCTAGTCCTGTGAAGATGAAGTTGGTCGCATAATAGAAGGTGTAACTAATTCCTTCCTCAAAACCAAAAGCTCCTTCCCAAATATAACCCATGGCCAGAAAAGGGTCTTCGCCCAGCCCCCAAATAACTAATGCTGACACAAAAAATGCCGCAACTAAGTTAAGAACTGGAAGTAAAATATTTTCCGCCCAACCGGGCAATTTCTGAGATGAGCCAGCCACTAGTCAGCCCCCTCTTGCACCAAAACCTGCCTTTTTTGGCCAGCCATCATTAGCCCAAGTGTTTTTTCATCCGCTTCGCCCACAGGTACAACACCCGTGATTTCACCTTCACACATCACAGCGATACGGTCGGAGATTGCTATCAATTCATCAAGATCAGCGGAAACCACCAGTACAGCCTTACCGTCGTTGCGTAGCGCGGTGATCTGATCATGTATTTTTGTAACAGCACCAATATCAACACCGCGCGTCGGCTGCCCTATTATCATAAGCTGTGGCTCGCGCGCCAATTCCCTTGCGATAACTATCTTTTGCTGATTACCGCCAGAAAATGAACCAATCGCTAGACTTGGGTCTCGAGGACGCACATCTTGGGTCTCAAAATATTCATCCGCTTTCGCTGCAATATGCCCGCGCTTCAGGATACCGTTTGAGACAAAATCCGGTTCACGCTGATAGCCAAGGATAACGTTATCTTTGGCGGTCATGCTTTCCAC